>DASQCG010000109.1:0-18458 GCA_035634825.1 Thermomicrobiales bacterium
GACGCAGTCATGCCACGCTGCTGAAGAAGCGCGTCCATGCCGTCCGAGTCTACCCGGTTCTTGGAGCAGCCGAGCGTGATGATGTGATAGCGGGAGGGTGATGCAATGGCCATGGGTGCGGGTAATCCTGCTCCTTATCGATAGTTCACGAATTGGAGGGCAACGGGCAGATCCTGTCCCTTGAGCGATTCGATGACGGCCTGCAGATCGTCCTTGCTTTTGGCCAGAATACGAATCAAATCACCCTGGATCTGCGGGGTGACCTTCTTGAACTCGTCACGTATCTGCTTCGAGAGTTTCTTGGCGACCTCATCAGGCAATCCCTCGCGGAGTTTCGCCACTTGTCGCATGCGCCCGCCGGACGCCTGCTCCTCCTTCTGATAATCGAGAATCTTGAGGGACAGTCCCCGGCGGACCATCTTCGACTCGATCGTGTCGCGCACGGCCTGCAGGCTATACTCTGACGCGGTATTGATCGTTATGTCTTTCTCTGTCAGGGCGATCTCGGTGCCGGTATCCTTGAGGTCATACCGCTGGTGGATCTCGCGCTGCGACTGGTCGATTGCGTTCTTCAGTTCCTGAAAATCGAACCGCGAAACCACGTCGAACGAGAAGGTTGAAGCCATTGGACTCTCCGTATCCTGAACCTGCAACCGGCTAATACTACCCAACCTTGGCAAATGACTGATACGTCATCGCGATCCGCATTTATTGGGGCAATGCGCTCACCGGTCGAAGGCGGGCGTCGCACGTGGAAATTTGCGCACTCTGCGGCGCAAAGCGCATCCCGGCGCGTGCCGCTCTATTATCGGGTGCTCTCTGCGAATGCCGCAGTGGTGATGCTCGGAGCTATTGCAGGGACCGCCATCACCACAGGCATCGGACGTCGTGCGCCGGATCATGCGCTGGTTCCGCTCATCGTGCTCTTCGCATCGATCGGCATTGGGTTGAGCTTGCTCGTAAACGTTCTTGTGTTGCGCGCCGCGTTCCGGCCATTGGCGATGCTCAACCGGGTAGCGCAAGCGGTCCAGGAAGGCGATCGTGACGCCCGCGCCAACGTTGAGCCCACGAGCGATCCCGAAATGGCGCAGCTCGCTCGGGCCCTGAATGCGACACTCGACGAACTCGCCGATGACCGCAATCAGCTCAGAGACCTGGCGACGCAAGTGATCAGCGCCCAGGAAGATGAGCGGCGCCGAGTCTCGCGGGAGCTTCATGACGACACGGCCCAAATCCTGTTCGCCCAGCTGCTCCAGGTGTCGGCGCTCAAGGCCTCGGCCGATCCGAACGTGCAGGCGGTCGCAACGAAACTGGAACAATCGACCGCGTCCGCGCTCGAAGGAGTTCGCCGCCTGGCGCTGGAGTTGCGGCCGCCTGCCCTTGATGACCTCGGATTGGCCGAGGCGCTCGCTGAGCTGTGCCAGCGTTTTCGTGACACCACTGGTTGCGAGACGATGCTGGAGGTCCGTGGCATGCGCGGCCGCCTGAGCCCGGATGTTGAACTGGTTCTTTACCGCGTGGCCCAGGAAGCGTTGACGAACGTCGCCAAACATGCGCGCGCCAGCAAGGTCTGGATCGACCTCGGACGCACCGCTACCGATGTCTCCCTGTCGGTCAAGGACAATGGCAAGGGCTTCGATCGGCAGCGGTTCTCGCCGAGCGATGGCGTCGGTATCGGTCTCGGATTGTTTGGCATGGAGGAGCGGGCCATGCTCCTTGGTGGCACCGTGCGCGTTTGGTCAGCGCCCGGCAACGGAACCGAGGTTTTCGCCTTCATTCCGTTGCATCGCCACGGATCTTCGACATGACAGAACCCAACGACCGGACGATTACGGTCGTCCTGGCCGACGATCACGGCATCGTCCGAGCCGGCCTGCGCGCCTTGCTGGAAATGCAGCCCGACATGCGCGTCGTCGGCGAGGCGGAAGACGCCGATGCGGCAGTGCGGCTCGTGCTCGATCTCCATCCAACCGTGCTCGTCACGGATCTGTCAATGCCCGGCGGTGGCCTGGAATCAATTCGCGAGATTGCCGGCCATGGCGCGCCGACCAAAGTGCTCGTGCTGACGGTCCACGCCGAGGAGCGCTATCTGCTTCCGGTGCTCGACGCCGGTGGCTCCGGCTACGTGCGTAAATCGAGTGCTCATACCGATCTGCTGAGTGCCATCCGGACGGTCGCGCGCGGAGAGGTGTTCCTCGATCCGGCGGCCACCAAGACGCTCCTGCAGGGATATCTCGGCCGAGTCCGGACCGGCGAAGAGCATGGATTCCAGGAGATCTTATCCGAGCGCGAGCGAGAGGTAGTTCGGCTTACGGCCGAAGGTCACTCGGCCCAGCAAGCGGCGGACATGCTTGCGCTTTCCGTAAAGACTGTCGAAACCTACCGTCACCGAGCCATGCAGAAACTCGGGCTGACCAATCGCGCAGAGCTGGTGCAATACGCACTCCGGGCCGGACTTCTTGTGCCATCGGAACGATGAGTCAGAGAATCCCCTACACAGTGTCGGGGAATCCCGTGACAAGGTATTCCGCAAACGTGGAATATTGCCTGTCAACGCTTTAGTCTGGATCTCGGTAGCATTGTGTCATGCGCCAGTTGCGAACTCCAACGCGTATGGCACAGATTCTGGCAGCGATTCCTCAACTGACATACAAAGACGTTGTTGGGGGTAGGCACGCAAGGACGAAATGCAAACGTATTCACCGCATAACGGATACCCGACACCTGTGACTCCCAAGTCGGAGTCGACCGTTCACCCGGGCTGGCTCTCAATTGCGCTGGACGAGGCGGTAGAGGCGGAGGACCACTCCGCTGAAGAGTCCGCACGATTTTCCGCGTTTGCGCAGCTTATGCGCACTGCGGGAGCACTCGACCGCGCCGCCACCGATATTCTGAGCGGGCTCGGCATCACGGCCGGGGCATTCTTTGCACTGCTCGAGCTTCAAACGGTCGGAGATTCGGGGATTGCCCCGTCTGAGCTGGCCCGACGACTGGCAGTCGCCCGTCGCACGGCCACACTCTACGTCGACATCCTGGTCAAGCATGGCTGGGTTTCGCGCGATGCGCATCCCGATGACAAGCGGATGATCCTTGCCCGCCTGACCGGCCCTGGCTACGAACTGCTGGATGGGATTGCGCGGACCTACAAGGCCCAGCTTTCGCGGCTCTTCGAACCCCTTTCGCTGGGCGAGTCGACGCGACTCCATGAGCTGCTGAACAACGTTCCGCTCGAGTCCGATACGCTCACATGCGGCTTTCTGCAATCGCCGTTCGAAGAAACCGACTAGTTCGTTTTCAACCGAACTGCGGACATGCTGCCGGGCGGAACGACCAGCGGGTCTCGCTCTCCCTCGGCTGTTGTCAAGACGAGCTCGACCGAACCGTCCACGGCGTCAATCTCTTTCGGAAGAACAAATGAGAGCTCATCACCACCGGCATTGAAAAGTAGAACCAGCGGGCTCTGCGCTCCGTTCTCGTCGCCATCGAGGAAGATGGCGAATGAGCGGCGTTTTGGGTTTTTCCACTCATCCTCGGTCATCAGCTTGCCGCCCTCATCGAACCAGACCCACGGGTCTTCTTCTTCGACGGCGTCGTCCGGGAATCGTGCGATTCGCAGCGCCGGCTCCGACTTCCGCAACGCAATCAAGTCCCGCACGAATTTCACCAGATCGGCATTGTCCTCGCGCAGTTTCCAGTCGATCCAGCTTATTGGGTTGTCCTGGCAATAGGCATTGTTATTGCCCTGCTGCGTCCGGGCGAACTCGTCGCCACCAAGAATCATCGGCACACCGCGAGACACCAGCAGCGTGGCCAGCAAGTTGCGCACGCGCTGCAATCTGGCGGCATTCACGTCCGGGTCATTGACCGGGCCATCTGGCCCAAGATACTGATTGACGTCGAAGTCGTGTCCGTCGTCATTGTTATCGCCGTTCGCGTAATTCCGCTTGTTCTGATAGGCGGTCAGATCCGACGTCGTCATCCCGTCATGAGCGGCAATGAAATTGACACTGGCGCACGGGCCAAAGCCACGGGCTCCGTAAAAGTCGGCTGAACCGGTCAAGCGGAAACCCATCTCGGTCATCTTGCCGTCGTCGGATCGCCAGAACGAACGAACGACGTCGCGGTACCGGTCGTTCCACTCCGACCAGTTGTCCGGGAAACCGCCGACCTGGTACCCGCCCGGTCCGACATCCCACGGCTCTGCGATCATCTTGATGTCGCGCAGGGTCTTGTCGTCTTCGATCTGCTCGAAAATTGGCGCATGCCGGTCGAAATCGTGCTCAGTTCGACCGATGACGGGTGCGAGGTCGAAACGGAACCCGTCGACGCCCATTTCATTCGCCCAGTACCGCAGCGAATCGAGCACGAATTCAGTCGCGTATGCGTGATGCACCTTGACCGTGTTGCCGGTGCCGGTCAGGTCTAAATACCTGGATTGGTCATCCGGCGACAGCCAATAGAACTCCGCGTTGTGCAGACCCCGGAACGACAGTGTGGGTCCCTGGTGGTTTGCTTCGGCCGTGTGGTTATAGACCACATCCAGCAAGACCTCGATCCCGGCGCGATGGTATTCCCGCACCATCGACTTGAACTCAGCCACTTCGTCCCCGGGCGTCGCGCTCGCGGCATATTCGGCGTGAGGCGAGAAGAAGCCCAGTGTGTTGTATCCCCAGTAATTGGTTAACCCTCGTTCGACCAGAAATCCGTCGTGAACATGACTGTGGATCGGCAGAAACTCGATCGCGGTGATGCCCAGATTCTTGAGATATTCGATCACCGCCGGATGTGCCGCGCCCGCGTAGGTCCCGCGCAATTCGGGCGGCACCTCGGGATGAAGTTCGGTCAGACCCTTGACGTGCGTTTCATAGATGATCGTTTCGTCCAGCGGGATCCCCGGCCGCTTCGTGCCTTCCCAATCGAACCGATCATCGATAACGATCGAGCGCGGCACATACGGCGCCGAGTCGTCTCCGCTTGGCGTCTTCGAGTCGGGCTTCCCGACCGGGTACCCAAGGACGGCCGGATTCCAGACGAGATGGCTCGTCATCGACCGGGCGTAGGGGTCGACCAGGAGCTTGTCGGGGTTGAACCGCAGACCGGCCGACGGCTTGTATGGACCATAAGCTCGATAGCCGTAAGGCGTACCTGGAAGTGCGCTCTCGACTGATGCCGACCATGCTCCGTCGGTATTGGTCATTGCAATGCGATTAGTTTCGCGACAGTGGTTGTCGCGATCAAAAAGGCACAGCTCGACCTTTTCCGCGCTCGGCGACCAGACACGGAACTGCGTCCGTTCGCCATCCCAACATGAACCAAACTCGTTGAACAACTGCGTTCCTATCCCTGTTCAATTTCCCGGACTCGCTGCGGGTATTGGTGTGCCAGCCATGCGAGCAATGTCATCGACCGCCAACGAGAAGTTCTCGACCGTCGCTCCCAGCGCATTCCAGTCGAATCGTCGGATAGCGGCAACTGAGGCATCGATCGCGGAAAGCGAATCATCGATGCGCTGGCGCAATTCTGTTATAAGTCGCGTCAATCCCGGAGGAGTTGCGCGACCCTGAATGTACTGTTCAATGTCTTGCGCCGCAGTTCTGTAGCGATCCATACGGAGCGACAATTCAACTATATTTCGGCTCCGCTCCTGTCCAAGCTTCTCGAGCGCGCGCCCCTCGCCGACGAGAACATCAAGATATGGACGGAGCCCGTTTGCGTACGATTGCTCCTCGGGCGACAGCGAGCCCGCTCCGATATCGGAGACAACCGTTGCCGGCGGCGCGACCCGATTTCCGATCTCATCGGGAGCAATCACCGCGGCCATCGTCACGACGCAAACCAGTAGCGCGGCAACGAGCAGCAACCTGCGACGTCTTGTTGCCGAACCCGAGGCTCGGTATGCTCTTTGGGACTTGTTGCGACCGCGAGGAACGTCAGACTGCATGGCTCAACTGCAAAACCTGCCAACAAACGCTCCACCGCTGCCGGATCAGGCCGATCCACCTTCCAGCATACTCATTCTTGACGTCTGGCCACAGGTCGATTGCGGCCGATTCGCCGTAAAGCGCGAAGTCGGTGACATCCTCGAGGTCTGGGCCGACATCTTCAAGGACGGCCACGACAAGATCTCGGCGCATCTTGAATATTGGCAGGAGGGCTCGGATGAGATCTTCCTCGCCGAGATGTCCTTCATTGACAACGATCGATGGCGTGGCTTCTTCCACGTCGGCGAGCCCGGCCGATACCGATACCGAGTCGTCGCCTTCCCGGATTATGTCGCCACCAAGCGGGACGAGATTATCAAGAAGTTCGACGCCGGCATTGACGTGTCGCTCGAGATCCGGGAGTTCGAACTGATCCTGGTCGAGATTGCTCAGGAGCATCCACAGGCTGCCGAGATCATCGATTCGATCCGTCATCAACTCGCTCATCGTTCTGGCGATGGACCACGCGTAGCCGTTGTGACCGCGATCGAGACGGTTGAGGCGCTGCGTCCATATCGAAACATCGGCGGCGAAATGGCAACGCCCGAATATCAACTCATCGTCGACCGCATCGCCGCCCGGTATGCCAGCTGGTACGAGATGTTCCCGCGCTCTGCCGGGAAAGTGCCCCACCAATCGGGTACATTCGCCGACGTCGAGGCGCGACTGCCGGATATCGCCGACTTGGGATTCGACGTTCTTTACTTCACGCCGATCCACCCGATCGGCGCCACGAACAAGAAGGGCAAGAACAATAGCCTGGTCTCGACGCCGGAGGACCCGGGTGTTCCATACGCGATCGGGAGCCCTGACGGCGGACATGATGCCATCGAGCCGCAACTCGGCACGATCGATGATTTCGACCATCTCGTCGCAGCAGCGGCAGGCTTTGGGATTGAAATTGCGCTGGATGTTGCATTCCAGTCGTCGCCCGATCATCCATGGGCGTCCGCACATCCCGACTGGTTCACCATTCGGCCCGACGGCTCGATTAAGTTTGCCGAAAATCCACCCAAGAAGTACGAGGACATCTACCCGATCAACTTCGAGTCAGGGGACTGGCAAGCCCTTTGGCTCGAGCTGCTCAGGATTGTGCGCTTCTGGGTGGACCATGGCGTGAGGACGTTCCGGGTCGACAACCCGCACACCAAGCCCATCCCATTCTGGGAGTGGCTGATCCGCGAGGTTCATGAGACACATCCGGATGTGATCTTCCTCTCTGAAGCATTCACGCGCCCCAAGGTGATGAAGGCACTGGCCAAAGCCGGCTTCGCCCAGTCGTACACCTACTTCACCTGGCGCACCGAGCGATGGGAGTTCGAGGAGTACTTCCGGGAACTCACCGGACCCGACGTCAGCCAATACATGCGCGCCAATCTCTTCGTCAACACGCACGACATCAACCCCTATCACCTGCAGACGGGCGGACGTCCGGCGTTTCGGACACGGCTCGTGCTGGCCGCCACGCTCTCCTCGGTCTATGGAATCTACTCGGGCTTCGAGCTCTGCGAGGCAACCCCGGTCCCCGGCAGGGAGGAGTACCTCAATTCCGAGAAGTACGAGTACAAGGTCTGGGACTGGGATCGTCCTGGCAATATCAAGGACCTCGTCCGCACCGTCAATCAGGCCCGGAAGGACCATCCTGCCCTGCAGGAATACGACAACCTGCAGTTCTTTGGGGCCGACGACGAGCGCGTGATGGTCTATGCGAAGGTGTCGAACGATGGCGAGGATCGTGTTGTCTGCATCGTTAGCCTGGATCCGCATCGCTCCGTGAATACCTGGATCCACCTTGATCTCGCACACCTGGGACTTGCGGACGGCATCCCCTATGACGTCACTGAGTTGATTACCGGCAACCACTGGTCGTGGGCCGGCGCCCACCACCACATTCAAATCAACCCTATGATTGAGCCCGCGTGGATCTTGTCGCTTTCACCATTGAACTGATAGAGGGAACCGGGTTTTGGCGGACGAGCAGCATGATCCCTTGTGGTACAAGGACGCGGTCTTCTACGAGCTCCACGCGCGGTCTTTCTACGATTCGGACAACAACGGCAAGGGCGACTTCGCCGGCATGGCGATGCGCCTCGATTACGTGCGGGATCTCGGTGTGGACTGCATCTGGGTCCAGCCGTTTTATCCCTCACCCCTGCTTGACGACGGTTACGACATCTCCGATTTCACGGGGATTCACCCTGACTTCGGAACGCTCGAGGACTTCCGTCGCCTGGTCGAGGCCGCGCATGAGCGTGGGCTGAAGGTTCTTGTCGACTTCATCATGAACCACTGCTCCGATGCGCACGCGTGGTTTCAGGAAGCGCGACATGATCGCAACTCGGCCAAGCGGGATTACTTCGTCTGGTCCGACGATCCGACCCGATACGGCGACGCCCGGATCATCTTCATCGATACCCAGCCGTCGAACTGGACGTTCGATGAGGTTGCACAGCAGTACTACTGGCACCGCTTTTTCGAGCATCAGCCGGATATCAACTTTGACAATCCGGCGATCTGGGACGAGATGTTCCGCATCGCCCGGTTCTGGCTCGACCTCGGCATCGACGGATTTCGATGCGATGCCATCCCGTATCTCTACGAGCGCGAAAACACCAATTGCGAGAACCTTGCCGAGACGCATGAGTTTCTCCGCGCCTTTCGGGCCATGATCGAGCGCGAATATCCAGGCAAGCTGCTGCTGGCCGAGGCAAATCAGTGGCCGGGGGACGTCGTCCACTACTTCGGCACCGAGCACCAGCCCGAGTTCCAGATGGGGTTCCATTTCCCCGTCATGCCGCGGTTGTTTCTCAGCCTCAAGCGGGAAGAGCCGTCTTCCGTCATCCAGATCTTGCGAGCCACTCCAGAGATCCCGGCTGACACGCAGTGGTGCATCTTCCTGCGCAACCACGACGAGCTGACGCTCGAAATGGTCACCGAGGATGAGCGGGAGGAGATGTGGTTCGAGTACGCGCCCGAGCCGCGCATGCGCTGCAACCTCGGCATCCGCCGCCGTCTAGCGCCGCTGGTGGACAACGATCGCGCCCAGCTAGAGCTGCTCAACGCGCTCCTCTTTTCCCTGCCGGGTTCGCCGATCGTCTATTACGGAGACGAGATCGGCATGGGTGACAACATTTGGTTGCGCGATCGGAACGGTGTCCGCACCCCGATGCAGTGGTCCGCCGACGAGAATGCGGGATTCTCATCGGCCCATCCCGGCGTCCTCTTCGCGCCGGTCATCGACGAGGGCGAGTTCAGCTACCGGACCGTCAATGTCGCGAACCAGGACCGGAACCCGACCTCACTGCTCAACTGGATGCGCAAGGTCATCGCAATTCGCAAGCAAGTCAAGGCGTTCGGCCGCGGCAGCTTCTCTATACTTGACGTCGACAATCCACACATCTTCGCGTTTGAGCGCAAGTACGGGAATGAGCACGTGCTCTGCGTTTTCAACTTCTCGCAGTCGATGCAGAGTGTCGGAATTCCGCTTAAGGTCACTGAGCGACGTAACGTCCGCGACATGATTGGCGGCAGTGCGCTCCATGACGCGCGAGCTCGGAGCAAATACCAGCTCACGCTCGGACCGCGCGGTTACGCCTGGCTCTGCGTGAGTTAGCCCCAGTTGATGCTCGAATGGCTTCGCAACGAGGTCCCGCGTCTGCGCTGGTTTGCAGATAAAACCAGACGGGTCGAATCGGTTGAGATCGCCTGGTCGACGCAAGTTCCGGGGACCAGGGACGTTTTCCTGACAGTTGCGCGCTACCGGTTCGAAAACGGACCAGACAGTCTCTACCTGATTCCGGTCCGGACCGATGAGGATGCATCCGCTGATCCGTCCTTCACCAGGTGGCTGATCGACTCGCTTGCTGATCGAGCCGAAACGCCAACCGCGTTGTCGTGGACGCGATTCCCGAACGCGGTCACAGGTTCACTTTCCCATCGGGAAGGTCGGCTGCTGGGAGCAGAGCAATCCAACACCTCGATCCGGTTTGGCGACGAAGCGCTGATCAAACTCAATCGCCGCCTGACGATCGGACCATCGCCGGAGGCCGAATTGGCTGCGGTGATCGCCAAGGCTGACAACTCATCGTTCGCTGCCAAATCGTTCGGCGTCCTGAACCTCTCCGCCCTGGCCGATGAGTCGATCTCCGTGGCAATCGCGACCGAATACGTACCGAACGTCGGGGATGCCTGGGGCTACCTCCTCGGACTTCTGACCGACCCCGAGGACGCGTCCGGTGAAGTCGCGGACGAGATTGAGCAGATCGCCGACGTGACCGCCGCCATGCACATCGGCCTGACGAGCGACCCCTGGCGACGGGAGGTTGCGCCGGAACTGATCCGGGCCGACGACATAGCCGACTGGGAGCGGGCAGGATTGGATGCCCTTGGCGATCTCGAGCGGGCGCTGAGCGACCTTGAGGCCACGCTCCAGCCTGACGCACTCAGGTTGGCCCATCTGCTGCCCTCAGCGTCTCCGGTCCTTCGCGAGCAACTGGGCGGATTCGCGGCACTTCGCGGCACATACCGCATCCGAATCCACGGCGACTACCACCTCGGCCAACTCCTCCGCAAACCGGAAGGCGGGTATGTCGTGGTCGATTTCGACGGAGAGCCGAACCGTCCGCTTCATGAGCGCCGCGACAAGTACTCGGCGCTCCGCGATGTCGCGGGCATGTTGCGCTCGTTCGCGTACGCGCGCGGCACGGCCGAGCGTGCGGATTCCGTGGGCGCGCGCAGCGCAGTCTGGCACGCGTGGGAGAACCGAGTGCGCGACCTGTTCATTCGTCGTTACCTGAAGCAAATGGCCGGTCAAGCCGTCCCCTTGGTCCCTGCGAGCCCGGAGGACACGAGAATCGCGCTCTCTGCTCTTGAGCTCGAGAAGGCCATCTACGAGTGCGGCTATGAGGTCGGCAATCGACCAGATTGGCTCTGGTTGCCGCTCTCTCGCCTGGTCCGCTCCGGCTAACTCGCCCGACCCTGGCGCTCCGCGAATTCCCGGTAGTCGATCGCGGCAAATGGGTTATCAGCCTCGTGAAGTTCGGCGAGATGCGCGCGCTGCTCATCCGTCAGGTTTTCACCAGCGGCCGCAAACTCGGCCAGCGCTTCGAATCGCGAGACGTGCTCATTGAAGCGCTCGATCGCGTATTCCTTGGCTTGCCCTGTCGTGACCAGGAACGGCCAGTCGCTGCTCTCGAGGAGCAGGAGCTCACGAGCTGCCTGGTTAAGGACGTCTCTCTGGATGCCGGCGGCGTTCGGGTAGGCGGCGACCAGTTCCTCCATCTGCCGCTCCGCCTTATGGATCACCGGCCACATCCACTCGGTGTCCGGGTTCAGCCACGTGAAGTGGCCGCCACCGGCGCCCCAACTCGACTCCGGCAGGGCCAGAACGCGCGCGGGCGCATGTTCGTCGATGATCCGGCTGGCCGTTGTCAATTCCACGACCTCACTCCTGGATAGGCGCCTGAGGACGTGCTTGAGCCAATCCGCTCCCTCGAACCACCAGTGGCCAAAAAGCTCGGTGTCGTATGCGGACGAGATGATGCCGAATTTGCCAGTCTCGCTTGCGTAGCCGGTCAAGAGCTCTTCGACCAGGTGCGCGAAGTGCGCAGCATGGTCGACAACGCGCTTCTGCGCCTCCGCCGGCTCATACAAGGGCTTCTGGCCAAGGTCGACGTCTGCTCCGCCGATCCGCCAGTATTGCAAGCCGGAGACGCTGTCCTTGCGATGGAACTCCCGATACCAGTAGTCGCCCGGGTAGCCGTACGTCCCGGACCAGACTTGCTGGCCGGTCCGGTTGTTGCGTCCCAGCACGGCGACCTGGCCTGGGGCGTCGCCGACCCAATAGGCCTGGAACGTGGTACCAGGGTCAGTCTGCGTGTCCTCGGTCACGGTCACCTTGTAGCGCCGCTGAACCGCGCCGTAGAGGCCAATCGCCTCGCCCGCTGCCTTTCCGACAGGGCGGCCACCTTCGACCGTGTGCGTCTCGCTGAAGAAGACTTCGAGCCCCTGACTCGCAAGGAAGGATTCCAGTCCCGGCCGCGTCACGGAACCATTGCCCGATTCCTCGTACGCAGGGCGATAGGCGCACTCCGGCAGCCAGATCGCCTTCGGCTCGCGGCCGAACCGCCGACGATAGACCTCGACACCGGTCCTGATTTGACCGTAGACCGAGGAATCGCGGCTGAGCAGTGGCAAATATCCGTGTGTGGCGGCACTGGTGGCGATTTCGAGGTAGCCGGCGTCCTGCAGCGTCTTGAACGCACCGAGGATGTCACGGTTGTACCGATCGCGGAAGTTCGTCAAATGGCGCGCATACCAATGGTGATAGAACTTGGCCAGTTCCTTGGCCTGGTGATTGCCCTCTTCCTCGAAGCGGGCGACGTCGTTCGATGCCCAGGCTGCCCGCTCGGCGGCGTACTGGATGAAGTTGTTGATGATCGATTCGTCGGCAAGTTGTTCAGCGAGGATCGGCGTGATCCCGATCGTCAGCTTGAAATCGATGCCCTCGTCGACCAGCTCATTGAGCGAATCGAGGATCGGGATATACGTGTCGGCGATCGCCTCGTGGATCCACTCTTCGCCATGTGGCCACATGCCCGCGTTCCTCGCGTAAGGCAGATGGCTGTGGAGGACAAAGGTAAAGGCGCCGCGTTTTGCCATTCAGCAGGTGTCCTTTCAACGCGTGACGGATCCGAGGCCTGCAAGCAAGTCTAAATGACGCCGGGATCGTGGAGTGGATGCAGAGTACCAGGCTGCGTGTATTCGAACGGATCCGCGCCAGCCGGCTTCGGATCGGCCGGTGCGCGGCCCGAGAGATATGTCAAAAGGCCGAGTCCGTCGGCAAGCCCGGAATTGAGGTCCGTCCACCGCATGCGCCACGTCCAATTGCCGTCGGGACGACCAGGCGTGTTCATTCGAGCCTGATCGCCAAGACGCAGCACATCCTGCATCGGAATGATTGCAATAAGTGCCGGTGAGTTCAGCGCCGCGCGGATGAAGTCCCACGCAATGTCGCTCCCATCACGCCCCAGATAGGCCAGGACTTCGGTCCGGACGTGCTCCGGCATGGACCCGAACCAGCCGGCGGTCGTCTGGTTATCGTGGGTTCCCGTATAGACGGCCGAGTTGCGATCAAGGCTGTGCGGCAAATAGGCGTTGTGCGGGTCGCCGTCGAACGCGAACTGGAGCACGGCCATCCCCGGCAGGCCTAACTCCTCACGGAGCGCTGCCACATCTGGAGTAATCAGGCCGAGGTCCTCGACGATGATCGGGATCCGCCCGAGCTTCTCCGTAACCGCATCGAATAACGCGCGTCCCGGGCCACGCTCCCAGCGCCCCTCGGCGGCAGTCGGTGCAGAGGCCGGGACCGACCAATTCGCTGCGAAGCCCCGGAAGTGATCGATCCGGACCACATCGACCAGTGCGAGCAGCGCTCGGAATCGGCTTACCCACCACCCGAAGCCATCAGCCGCCATAGCCGACCAGTGATAGAGTGGGTTCCCCCAGCGCTGCCCGTCGCGGGAGAAGTAATCCGGCGGCACGCCAGCCACGGCCACCGGGTTCAAATCCTCATTAAGGCGAAACATATCGGGGTGCGACCAAACGTCGGCGCTGTCAAATGCGACGAAAATCGGGATGTCGCCGATGATCCGCACATTGTGTTCATTTGCGTAGACGCGAAGCGCATACCACTGTCGCCGGAAAAGCCACTGGCAAAAGGCGTGGTAGCGAATCTCATTGGCAAGGCGTTCCCTGGCCGCTTTCATGGCGGTTGGCTTGCGTCGCTTGATGTCGTCCGGCCAATCCGACCACGGACCGCCTCCGTGCTCGTCCTTGAGCGCGGTAAACAGGCAAAAGTCGTCCAGCCACCAGGCCTCGGACTTGCGGAACGTCTTGAACTCGCGGTCGAGGTCGCTGGCTTCGCGCTCGTTGAATCGCTGGAATGCGGCACGCAGCGCGCGCTCTTTTTGAGCTCGAGCGCCGCCATAATTGACCACGCTCTCGTTGAATGGCGTGTTGCGGTAGGCGTGCGGATCCAGCAAGCCATCCCCGATCAGGATGTCGAGGGATATGAGCAGCGGATTTGCGGCAAACGCCGATGGCGCCGCATAGGGGCTGTCGCCGTATCCCGTCGGCACTAATGGCATGACTTGCCAATATCGCTGCTGGGCCTGCACAAGCCAATCGACGAAGCGATATGCCCCGTCGCCGAGATCGCCGATCCCGTCTGGTCCTGGCAGCGAAGTCGGGTGAAGTAGAATGCCGCTGCCCCGGCGCAGTACTTCAGCTTCCATCACGCGCGCTATGGCTCCTCCAGGCTGTCGCGGAGAATATCCATGTGCTCCAGCGCCAATCCGGTCCCGATGGCAACGCAGGAAAGCGGATCGTCGGCCACGTAACACGGGACGCCAGTGACTTCAGTCAGCAAGTCGGGCAAGTGCCGCAGCATCGACCCACCGCCGGTCAGGATCATCCCCTTGTCGATGATGTCCGACGACAACTCCGGCGGCGTATCCTCGAGCACTGCCCGGACCGCCCCGATAATCGCTTCGAGCGGTTCGGTGATGGCGTCCGTCACCTCACCCGAATGGATCTGGATCGTGCGCGGCAAACCGGCGACTTCGTCCCGGCCCCGGACCTCCATCCACTCGTCTTCCTCGAGTGGCATCGCGCTACCGATCTGGATCTTGATGTCCTCCGACGTGCGGTCACCGACGCGGAGGTTGTACTTGCGCTTGATGTAGTTGCTGATCGCTTCATCGAACTTGTTGCCACCGACCCGGAGCGAGCGTGCGACCACAATCCCATTCAGCGAAATGACCGCGACCTCGGTGGTGCCGCCGCCGATATCGATCACCATGTTGCCAGACGGATCAGCCACCGGAATCTGGGCCCCGATTGCCGCGGCAAGCGGCTCGCTGATCAGGTATGCGCGGCGGGCGCCTGCATTCAGCGCGGCGTCGCGAACCGCGCGTCGCTCGACCCCGGTCACGCCGGCCGGGACGCAAATCATGACCTCGGGCCGGATCAGCGAGAACCTGCCCATTGCCTTGCCGATGAAATAGCGGAGCATCTCCTGGGTAACGACATAGTCGGCGATCACGCCATCCCGCATCGGGCGAACAACTTCAATCGTCTCGCGCGGTTCGCGCCCGAGCATATTCCGCGCCTCGAGCCCTACCGCCTTTACGCGGCCGTCACGAGCTGAGATTGCGACGACGGACGGTTCGTTGATCACGATGCCACGGCCACGAACGAAAACGAGAACGTTCGCCGTCCCTAAATCGATACCTATCTGTTTCGTCACAGGTAGAGTCTCCGCCGGCCAGGCAGCTGGCGCGGGCGTGCACTGCGCGTCGAATGGGGCGGCATTGCCCCGTTTGCAGGAGCCAAGTGTACTATAGGGTCAGTAACAGGCAGTTGCAGAATGGCAGGATCGCATTGCCCTCCGATACCGGACAATCCCAAATTTCGCCACAGCGCACGTCCAATCAGGACGGGCAAGGCAAGGGCCAAACGGCTACCCGCAAGTTCGTCTTCACTCCGTGGGGCGACGAGATCGACCGGGATCTTTGTGCATTGGCACTGACTGATCCAGCGCAGAGCACACCGGTTGCTGGTAGGACCGGCCTGGCGACCGCCGAGTGGGTGGTGGTCGATCGGGTCGACGGCCGCGCTCTGATTTGCAACCGATTGCACGAGGGCGAATGTGCCTGGCCATGGGCAGTGGAAACGAACTAGGCGGTCGACGCCAACGTGGCCGGCTCCTTGGTCGGTCCCCAAACGGTGCCGGACATCACCAATGCGCTGGCGCCACGCAGCACAAACGCAACCAGCAGGATGATCGGCACCGAAAGATGGCCGACCACGACTGCGGCGATCAACGGTGAGATCGTCGCGCCGATTCCCTGTGCAAGGTTCGTCCAGCCCAGCATCATCGGTCGATCGGCCTCGTGGTCGACAAGTTCGATCGCGCGGAGCGTTAGTCCGAGGGCGTGGCCGGGCCAGAATACATACGCCACCGAATCAACCAGAAATCCAACCCAATAGACCGGCGCGACGGCCCAAAGCAGCGGCACGATCGCACAACCGGCGCCACTCACCAGCAGAATCCGCGCTGCACCGGCCCGATCTCCGAACTTGCCCCAACGAGGCTGCATGGCGATACCGATGAACGCCCCGATTATCGGGGTGATCGCGAAGTACGCGGTCGGGGCATGCAGATCGTTGACGAGATAGCGCGGAATAATGGGCCAGGTCAGCGCGGATGCGAACCAGAACAGGAAAACGCCGACGAGGAATCGCCTCGCGTCCCGGGTTTCAGGAACGTGCTTCAGCGACCGCTTGGGGGGAACGGGTTGCGTCGGCGACGACGCGAACATGCGCTTCAGGAAGAACCAGCTCAGCACTGCTCCGGCCGCGGCCACCGCATATGCGAAGGGTAAGGCGCGTTCCCGCGAGGCGAAAAGCACGACGATGAGAATGGCAACGAGGACTGGCACGGTTGCTATCGTGGCCGCCTGACCGCGCATCGCCACCCAGCGCCCTCGCTCCGAACCCTCGACCATGCCGGCCAGAAAGCTGTTCCACAGCGGAACCGCCAACCCTTCGCCGAGTCCCCAAAGGAGAATCAGGGGAATCAGGAGCTCGGGCCGGGCGTTTCCGGACAGGATCAGGTAGGCAGTGAAGACCAGGAATACGATACGGCCGATGCCGATAACGCTCAGCGTTGTCCGCGAGGTGCTGCCGACTCGACTTGCCAGTCGCGGGCCCATCCATCCGGCGCCAAAGTTGAAAAGACTCGATCCCGAAATGTAAAGGCCGAGCGCAAGCTGACCGGCGCCTCGAGCAATGAGAAGCGGCTGGATGAAGGCACTGTTGACCACGGTCAACACACCCCAGCCGCCGGCCTCAGTCTGAACAATTCGCCGGAGCTGGCTACGCGGCGTGCTGGTTGTGGTCAAGGTGGTATCCAACGGTACCGGTCTGGCGTACGGACACTATTGTGCGTAGATTACTCTAGGTACATACAATTCATCATCCGGAGGAATCACCAGATTGTCCGCATCATTCGCCTACAACTCGCCAGTGCAGGCGATGCGCGACCTGCCGTCGCCGTGGCGACTCGTCTCGGGCGTCACGATGTTCGGATTTGTCGTGGCGTCCGCGTTGATCGTGAATGGCTCGCTGTCAGTCAGCCGCGCGATCCTGCTGGGCATTGCGGCGTTTGCCGCGGCCTGGGCGGGCGCAATATTCGCCGGCGTCACCCCTGCTCCGGCCCGACGACGGACCGATGGTGTCGCCTGGGTCAGTGGAACTATCGCCTCGCTGGTCGCGATTCTTTGCGCGACAGCCAGCCTGGACAACGACAATCGCGCCCGTACGGTGATCGCGGCATTGGCCGTCTCGATTACGGTCATGCTCTGGGCGTACGAAGTGCTCAATGCGGATCAATCGGCCGGGTTCGAGGCATCCGTGGCGCCGCTCGCCCTCTTGGCCATAGCGGTTGGGTTGCTGCTTTTGCCACAGCAATTCGAAGCGAAGATCACGTCAGATGCTGCCGGCTTGCTGATCGCGACGCTCCCGGCGCTCGCCGCAGGGGTCCTGATTGCGCGGCGGACCCGACGCGCGCTGTTTCTCGCCGCGCTGGTCGCACTCGCCTCCGCCATGCTCATCGTGCAACCCGTCGATCTGTCGGTCTGGTTAATCGGCGCGGCGATCGTGACGATGCTCACAATTTCGGACCATATTCCGCCCGGACGACGAGGACGAGCAATCCTTTCGTTGTCCGGCACCGACGCGACTATGATTGCGATCGCCAGCATTTTCCTCGGCATCTACCTCGCCTTCTCGATCAATGAGCCGGTGCGAGGATTTCAGATGGGTGCGCTCGCAACGCTGGCCATTGCGGTCACATTCGTTCAGCGGTCGATCATCGACCAGCGTGACCAGCGGATGTCTGAATTGTCCAGGTTGACCGAACTGTACCGGGACCGGGCGCAACTCGATTCCCTGACGGATATGCCAAATCGGGCCGCGCTCGACGCGCGCCTGCAGGAAGAGGTCGAACGGGCGGTGCGATACCGCCATCCGATGTCGCTCTGCTTCATCGATATCGACTACTTCAAAGCAATCAACGACACTGCCGGTCATCAGATCGGCGATGAAATCTTGCGCGGCATCGCCGGTGTACTCCGCTCGACCGTCCGCACGCCCGACTTCGTCGCGCGGTACGGTGGCGAAGAGTTCGTCGTCATTGCGCCCGGGACGTGGTCGGCGGACGCCGCGGTGCTCGGCCGGCGCATCCAGGCGGCCGTTGGACGCGAACTTCCGCAACCCCTTGGACGGCCGGTAACCGTGTCAATCGGTATTGCCGGTGTACCCGAGCATGGTCGCGAGGCGAGCGCGGTGCTCCGCGTTGCCGACATTGCGCTCTACGCGGCCAAGCGGACCGGCCGAAACCGGGTCGAAATCGGC
>DASQCG010000110.1:0-9133 GCA_035634825.1 Thermomicrobiales bacterium
TGCTCTGGTGCAGCGCGATGTCGGCCGACTTCAGGTTCATCGCGGCCGACTGGGTCATGGTCGCGGTCTGGGCCGAAATGGTCTTGACCGCGCTTTGGGTCATGGTGACGTGGTCGCCGGTAATCGACTTGGCGGTGGACTCCTCGAGCGAGACTCGCGTCGCGGAGACATCGCCGGCATCGGCATGAAGGAGCTCTTCCGCCTCGACGAACTCGCCCGTGTCATCGGATGGCTGCATTACTGGATTCAGACCATTGTCAGCTGGATGCGTTTCTGCCATTTCTGCGGTCCAGTCACGTACGTGCTATCGTCGGTTCTCAGTCTACCAAAGTGCTTACGTGGGGCCGGAAAATGCGCATCTACATGGCTGGGGCGATGTTCACCGAAGCGGACAAGCAGTACAACCTGCGCCTGGCCGATCAGCTGCGGTCGCACGGGTTCGAGGTCTACTGTCCCAACGAGAGTGAGCCGATCAACGACAAGACCCGAACAGACGTCACCGGCAAGATGATCTACGACTTCGACATTCGCGAGCTCGAGGCCTCGAACGTGGTGCTCCTTCAGGTCAGCGAGGACTCCGGATCGAACTGGGAGGCCGGCTACATGGACGCTCTCTCGAAGTACGTCGATCCGGAACGGTGGTACGGCGTCATGGGCATGGCAACCGACATCCGCCTGCAAAGCATCCCCAATCGAGCCCAGGCAGGCGTCGATAACCAGGCCGGCTACCTCAACCAGCTCGTCGTGGGCGGATTGCAGAAGTCGCTCGGCATCTACCGCACTGCCGACGACGCGATCGCCCGCCTGATTGAAATCAGAACCGTCCGCGAAACAAGCGAATCGTCGAGAAACTAGAAACGAGAAACTCCATCACCCCTGCGCGGCCGACTGCAGCCGAATCGCAATCTGGTCCTGGGAGAGGATGCCCGCGACGTTGCCCTCCTCATCGCGCACGACCGCATAGGGACACCGCGCGGCCTCCATCATCCGGAGCGCATTCATCAGGGTCGTGTCGGGAGTGATCTCGGCGAGTTGCCGCCACGGCGTCATGATCTGGGTCACGACCGTCCACGGCCAGCGCTCGCGCGGGATGAAGGCGAGCCGCAACGGCGAGATGACGCCAAGCGGGCCATCATCGACTACCACGTACGTCTGGCGTGGGTTGATCACGGTCTGCTGGTCGAAGAGCTCCTGCACCCTGGTCCGGGCCGGGATATAGATCAGCTCGCGTGCCATGGCCTGGGCCGCCGTCACCTGCTCCAGGATCGACCGGGCGAGCACATGCGCGCCCGTCGAGGTCGCCGCGTTGCGCAGGAAGGCGGAGAGCATCATCATCCAGACGCCGTTGAACAGGTTGCCGGTCGCGATCAAGTAGATGCCATACCCTATGAGCAGGAGCGATACGCCCTGGCCGCCGCGCACGGCGATCCGGGTTGCCTTGGCCTCGTTGCCGCTGAAATGCCAGATCACCGACCTCAGAATGCGGCCGCCGTCCAGCGGGAATCCCGGCACCATGTTGAACAGCAGGAGCACCACGTTGATGCCCGCCAGCCACCAGAATGCTGTCTCGAGCAGGTGGCCGAACTGATCGACGTGGGAGAGCCCCCAGAATCCGATCGCGAGCGCCAGCGACACGATTGGCCCGGCGATAGCGACACGGAACTCGACACCGGCCGAGCGCGGTTCCTCCTCGACCTGGGCGACGCCGCCGAAGAAGAAGAGCGTGATGCTGCCGACCCGCATCTTGTTCCGCTGCGCGATCACGGCATGGCCGAGCTCGTGGAGCACGATCGAGAGCAGGAACAAGGCCGCGGTTATCAGCCCGAGGAGCCAGGCGATGTCGCGCTCGCCCGGCCGGATCTCATCCCGGAATACCCCCGATGCCAGCGTATAGGCCAGCAGCCCGAACACCGGAAACAGCGTCCAGTGCAGGCGAATCGGTATCCCCCTGATGATTGCCAGCGGAACGCCAGGCTGCGATTCTCGAGTTCTCAATCAAGACTTTCTGTCGGTCAGACGGTCGAAGTAGGGAGCGGTGGACGGTCCCACCGCTCCATCGCGTTCTGGACTAGTCGCTGCGCCGCATGCCGGTGACGAGCATCACGTAGTAGAGCAAGGTCAGCACGGATGTCGCGAAACCGGCGACATAGGTCCAGGCGGCCGCGTCGAGCACGGAGCGGACGCCCTTGCTCTCCTCACCGCCGGCGACGCCGCCATCAACCAAGCCGACGCGCACCAGCGCGGCCTTCGCCCGGTTGGACGCGTCGAACTCGACCGGCAAGGTGACCAGCGCGAATATTGTCGAGAGTGCAAACAGAGCGACGCCCGCCCACGCCAGTCCGGTGGACTGGAGCAGGATACCGCCGATCAGAACGAAGATGCCGAGGTTCGAGCCGATGCTGACCGCCGGCACGATTGCTGTGCGGAGCTGCAGCGGCGCGTAACCGGTCGAGTGCTGAATCGCGTGGCCGGACTCATGCGCAGCCACCGCGATCGCCGCCACGGACGGCACGCCGTAGACGCCCTGCGACAGGCGTAAAACGCGCTTGCGCGGATCGTAATGATCCGTCAGCTCGCCGGGCACTGCCTCGATGGGGACGCTTTGCAGCCCGTTGGCGTCGAGCACCATGCGCGCCGCCTGGGCTCCCGTCAACCCCTGCATGTTGCGGACGTTGCCCCATTTCCGGTAGGCGCTCTTGACCCTGGACTGAGCCCAGAGCATGAGCAAAATTCCTGGACCGATCAGGATGAAATACATTGGGTCGAAGAACATTGGTCCTCCCTTGTGGCCGGCTCTTTGTGTGTCACCCGGCCACATCCAGATACATGGATGCGCCAGGGTCTCACCGGACGAGCCTCGCGGACTCGCTCGCACAGCCGGCGTTTTCACGCGTAGTGACGACTGTGCGTCCACTCCGAGGATATCGGAGGTGGGGTTACTCCCCCTGATACATCGAATTCTACACTGTAGACACCAAAAATCAAGCTATCGAAATGGTTAAGTACGCTCGTCGCGTTCGCGCCATCGTAGCGATTCTCAGGCGCGGCGTTGCGCACCGGACCTACAATTTCAGCCTTGCTCTGACCTGTTCACGAACGGAGGAGTTCGATGGCATTCAATACCCTGACACCGGATGAGGAGCGCGTCATCGCCCACAAGGGCACGGAGCGGCCCTTCAGCGGCGAATACGAGGAGTTCGACGAGGTCGGCACGTTCGTCTGCCGGCGCTGCAATGCGCCGCTCTACGAATCGGTCCACAAGTTCGACGCCCGCTGCGGATGGCCCAGCTTCGACAAGACAATCGAGGGCGCCGTCCACGAAAGCCTTGATGCCGACGGCCGCCGGATCGAGATTACGTGCGAGAACTGCGGCGGTCACCTTGGTCACGTCTTCCGCGGCGAGGGTTTCACCCCGCGCAACACGCGCCACTGCGTGAACTCCGTCTCGATGAAGTTCGTCCCGCAGGGGCAGCCGCTCCCGCAGGTCATCAAGGAACCAGGCGTCCCCGCCACTCCGTAATTTCCGCGTCCCGCCTGCGCTATGCCTTTTGCTTGCGGGCGAGGAGGTTGAGGTAGGCGATCTCGGGGTGATTCTGGGCGGCCTCGGTCAGGCGGAGGCGGCGCTGCTCGTCATCGGTGCCGACCACCAGGTTGCGCTCCCGCAAACGCGCGATCGTGCCACGCATCACGTCCCAATCGGCCGAGCTCGCCCGGCTCACGAAGATCGGCGCGAAGCCTGACTCTCGCACCGCGCCGAGGTAGGAACGCTCATCGATCAACGACTGCTCGAAGACGATCTCCATCAGCGGTGACACGGCCGCCGGCGAGATCAAGTCCCCGCAAATCAGCAGTCCACCCGGCTTCAGCCAGCGATACGCGGCAGCCAATCCGGCCGATATCCCTCCCGAAAACACATCGCCCAGGCCACCGCCCATTCCCAGGACGACATCGAAACTGGCGGCCTCGAACTGATCGCGCACGCCTTCTCCGTCGAGCTCCATAAAGGAGACGAGCTTGCTGACGTTGCGGCTGACGGCGAGCTGGCGACCAAAGGCCAGGTACGGCGGAAAGTTGTCGAACGCTGTCACCTTGCATCCGAATGCCTCGGCCAGATCGACAGTGGCCTGTCCAATCCCGCACGAGACATCCAGCACCGTGGCGCCCCGGGCGATGCCGCCGAGCATCGAGGCGGCGATCAGGAACGTGCGCCCACCGGGCGACTGGTAATAGGAGTCCGGCGCCAGCGATGCAACGATCGCATCGAGCGACCCGATTGGTGCGACCCGCACCGGTGAGGCTGTCTCTGTCATCTTCCCCTACCTTGCCCGCGCAAGTTCCAGCAAATCGGCAATCATCCCGGCAGCTGTCACCGCCGCGCCCGCGCCCGGACCAGATATCGTCAATGGATAGCGATCGTAGCGCGCGGTCCGAATCGAGATGATGTTCTCGGGTCCTTGCAGCGCGCCGAGGACTGTGTTCGTTTGCACGGGCGTGACCCCGACCGAGATCGGACCATCAGCCGGGACGGTCGCGACGTACTTGAGGGTCGCGTTGTCGGCCCTGGCCGTTGCCTGCCGCTCGGTCATCGCCGCGTCGTGGTCGGCAATGCTCTCGAGGAAGGTCGCAACCGAGCAATCGGCAAGCGCCTCCGGCACCAGCGACTCGACCGCGATATCAGTCAGGTCCAGTTCACGGCCGATCGTCCGGGCCAGGATCAGCGCCTTGCGCGCAACATCGAGGCCGCTCAGGTCGTCACGCGGATCCGGCTCGGTGTAACCGGCCGCCTTGGCCGCAACGATCGCCTTCGACATCGGCTTGCCGTCGGCGACGTCGGAGAAGATCGCGCCGAGGGTGCCCGAGAGGCAACCGACGATCTCGATCACCTGGTCACCGGTCGCCAGCAAGGATTTGAGCGTCGAGATGACCGGCAGTCCGGCGCCGCACGTCGTCTCGTACCGGACACGACCAGCCGCTGCCGCATCCCAGAGCCCACGCGCATCGCGCATCGGCCGCGAGAGTGGGGCCTTGTTCGAGTAGACGACCGCCCCATCAGCCTTCAGCACCGCTTCGGCAATCGATGACGTCGCATCACCCGCCGCGGCGTCCATCACGACCGGCTGTTCGGCCCGGACCCTGGACAAATCGAAATCCGCACCCGCCAGGCCGGTAGCGCCGATCTCTTTTCTGACCTCCGCCAGACTGGCTCCGCCATGTCGCCGGGCAACGATCGTGCGCAGCTGGTCGTCGCTGAAACCGTCAGCTCTACCCAGCAACGCACCACCGGTTGTCAGAATCGCGGCGACTCCGATATCCAGTCCCTCATCACGCCACCGTGCGCGATTCTCGATGATCTGCTCGATCACCGTGCCGCCGATCAGACCGAGGCCGACCTGCACCGTCCGTATCTGCTTCACCCTCTGCTCCATTGCCAAACTGATCGATCTCGGCTCACTTTGGTTCGCCGGTGTTGCGCTCCTGCGGGCCGGACCGGCGACGCGCCATCCACTTGTCGCGCATCTCGGTCAGATCGGTCCGCGTGACCTGCATCTTCGGTAATGTCATGTTGCGGAACGCGGGGAGTCCCTGAAAGTTGCCGATTGTCGGCAGTGTGAACTCGCGCTGGCCGAACCGGTGTCGCCACTCTTCGACCGAGCGCATCAGCGTGGCCTGGACCTCGCGCAGGTCCAGTAACTCGAGGCGGGTCAATTCGCGCGATTCCGGCACTTCGGAGCCCCGCCGATCGGCCTGGCGCAACCGCCGCTCGATCCGGTGCATCGTCGTCAATCGCGCCGATTCCTCGATCGCCCGCGCGATTGGCAAGGCAAGGTCGGACCCGGCAACCACATCGACCATGCCGGCGGCGCGACCCTCCTGCGCGGAGTACCGCTTGGCCTTGCTGCCGGGTATGGCCAGATCGGCCGCCGCGATCACCGTGTCGACGGCAAGTAGATTGACGTGGGCGCTGGTCAGGTCACCCTGGATGATTCCGATCACCGGCCTGCGGTGCCGCAGCAGCAAATCGCGAATCTCGACCTGGGCATCGAGCGAAAGCGGAGTCGCGCCGGATATGGCAAAGACGATCGGCAATTCGAGGTTGGCCGCCGTCCGCTGTGCGCGCCGGACGATGCTCCAATGCTGGCCACTTTGCCACTCGTTCGACTGGATCGAGATGACGACGGCCGGTCGATCCTGGAACGTCGCCAACCGGGCTGAAGCGGCATCGCTCGATCCCGCCAGCACAACGTCTGGCCCGCCGCGCCGCCGCAGGTAGTCGAGAATCGTCGCTACCCGGCCGATCAGGTCCGGCCGCGCCACGACCTCATCCGGCACCAGCGTGGCGGAGCCATCAATTCCCGGCTCAGCCAGGCGTATATCGGCGTTGACCGCGACACCGCCGAGCAGGTTGCCGCCGGTTGGATGGGTCAGGACCGCGATCAACGGCAGGCGCCAGCGGTGCAGCTCGGCAATCGCCGCCGACAGCCGCAGCGACTGCGCGCCCTGCAGCAATCCGGCCGGCATCGCCTGCGATCCGCCGCCGCAGACAATCACCATCGGCAACCGCTCGCGAATCGCAGCCCGGACTGCGACGATCACCTTGTCGGTCGTCACGATCCCAAGTCCACCCGGCAGCAAAACCGCATCGATCATGGCGGCGATCACCGAGCCGCCGTCGAACGAGACCCGCGCCGTCACGACCGCGTCCGAGAGGGCTGATCGCTCACGCGCGTCGCCCTGCCGGTCGGCGGGCGAGAGGCGCTGGTGATGCTCAACCGGGTCGACTTGCGGCTCGGAATACGGCAACTCGATCACGTCGCAGCTCCGCGCGATCATCGCGGCGCGTTCCCGGGCCGAGACCCAGAAGTGCCGACCGCACCGTCCGCAGACGCGCCAGTCGTTGTAGGTCTGATCGGCAAGCAAATCCGTCCCGCAAGCGGGGCAGGTCAGGTCGAACTGCTCGATGTCGTCGGTAAGGGTCAATTCCTGCGCGTCGCTCATGCCATATCCCGGCCGTAATCGGTTGATGGGTCACATTCTAGGCGAGCAGAGGGGCAGGCGAGCAGGCGAGCAGTTTCGGTTTTCGGGAACGAGCGTACCGGGCATCGGCAACCTTGTCGATTCCATCTACCAACGACCATCTACCAACGACCCTCCACCCTCAACTCGATTATCCTCCCCGTATGGGTAACCGGCGACAGACCATCGGGATCATCGGCGCGGGGCAGCTGGCCCGGATGCTGATCGAAGCGGCCACGCCGCTCGATATTGAGATCGCCCTGCTGGCCGCATCACCGACCGATGGCGCGGCCCGGATCTGGCCGGATGTCGCGATCGGCTCGCCGGATGACGCGGAGACCGTCGCCGCGTTTGCCCGGGCCTGCGACGTGGTCACCTTCGATCACGAGCTGGTGCCCGAACCAGTGCTGTCCCGCCTGGAAACCGATGGCATCGACCTCGCTCCCTCCGCTGACACAATGCGCATCGCCCAGAACAAGCAGCGCCAGCGCGAAATCTTCGCCGCGTCCGGTCTGCCGCAGCCAGTGCACCGGATTTCCCGCTCGGTCGAGGATGCAGCCGCTGCCGCTCGCGAGATCGGATATCCCGTAATCCTCAAGGCGGCACAGGGCGGATACGATGGCCGCGGCGTTTGGCGGATCGCGGACGCTGCGTCGCTCGGCGAGGTTGCCGCCGAGCTGGCCGGCCGGGACATCGCCATGATTGTCGAAGAGTGCGTGCGCCTCGATCACGAGCTCGCGATCCTGATCGCCCGGGACCGCCGCGGCGGTTCCGCTGTCTACCCGCTGGTCGAGACGGTCCAGACCGAAGGCATCTGCCGGCAGATTAACCTGGACCGTGATATCGACCACGTCCTCTCGACCGCGGCCGCCAGCATCGCCATCGAGATCGCCGAGCAGGTCGGCCTCGTCGGGATCCTCGCCGTCGAGCTCTTCGAGTCCGGCGGGCGTTTGCTGATCAACGAGATCGCGACCCGGCCGCACAACTCCGGCCACTACTCGATCGAAGGTATGGTGACGTCGCAGTTCGAGCAGCACCTGCGCGCGATTGCCGACCTTCCCCTCGGCACGACCGAGCGCTGCGCGGATATGGCGGTGACCGTCAATATCCTCGGCGGGTCGGACGGTGTCGACCCGCGCGATCGTCTCGCCACGGCGCTGGCCATTCCGGGTGTCCGCGTCCATCTCTATGGCAAGGAAGCGCGGCCCGGGCGGAAACTCGGGCACGTCACGACCCTCGGAGACTCGATCGAGGAATGCGCCAATCGCGCCTGGACAGCGGTCGAGGGGTTGACGAATGAGCCGAAACCGGAGGGCATTCGATGAGCGAGCAGCCAATCGTCGGCGTGATCATGGGCAGCGACTCCGACTTGCCGGTCATGTCGGCAGCAGCCGAGTCGTTGACCGAATTCGGCGTACCGCACGAGGTGCGGATCATCTCCGCCCACCGTACGCCTGAGGAGATGCTGGCCTACGCACGGGAAGCAGTCGGCCGGGGTCTGTGCATCATCATCGCCGGCGCGGGCGGCGCGGCCCACCTGCCGGGCATGGTCGCCTCGGCTACGCCCCTGCCTGTCATCGGAGTCCCGGTCGGGATCACCAAGTTGCAGGGCCTTGACGCGCTGCTCTCGATCGTGCAGATGCCCGCCGGGGTTCCAGTTGCGACGGTCGCGATCGACAATGCACGCAACGCCGGGCTGCTGGCCGTGCGGATGCTCGGCATCGCGGACGATGATCTGCGCGAGAAGATGCGCGCATTCCAGGAGAAGCAGGCGAAGGCCGTCCGTGACAAGGACGCGGCACTCCGAACGCGGCCGATTCAGAACCAGTAGCCGTGCCTATTGCCGATTCCGTACATCTGTTCTATTATTGGCAGATGGGCGGCACGAGCTATCACCCGATCACTTGCAAATCAGCGGTCAACCGGGTCACCGGCATGCCGTTCAACTGGTCGCTCAACCCCTACCGCGGCTGCGTTCACGCCTGCCACTACTGCTACGCCGGCGCCACCCATACCTACTTCGGCCTGAATGCGGACGAGGATTTCGAGCGCGAGATCTTCGCCAAAATGAACATCGCCGATGCCCTGCACACCGATCTCTCGCGGCCGTCATGGAAGC
>DASQCG010000111.1:0-3808 GCA_035634825.1 Thermomicrobiales bacterium
CAGCGGGCCGGTCGGTCAATGGACCGTCGGCACTCTTCAAAGACGGCCGCAGCGGCGACGACAACGGCGCCGACGACGTCAATGACGACAACGGCGGGCGCGGCGGAGACGACGTAGTGGATGACAGCGGCGATGATCTGAACGACGATCACGGTGGCAACAGCGTCGATGACGGGATGGATGATTCCGGCGACGATGTCAATGACGACAACGGCGGTGACCGGCCAGATGGTGTCATCGACGACGTGAACCACGATGTCAACGATGATCATGGTGGGGACCGGCCGGACGGTGTCAGCGATGACGTCAACCGCGACGTGAACGACGACAACGGCGGCGATCGTGGCGATGACGTCAATGACGATCACGGGCGGGACGATGTCACGGTTGAGATCGGTGACGACGGCAACGGATCGATGGCGTTCGATCTCGACGGCGATGGGAAGGCCGACTTCACGATCGTGATCGGCGAGGACGGCGGCTTCCGGTAGGTACCATTCCCCCTTCTCCAATGCGACACGCCGCGCGGTCTATCGCGCGGCGTGTTTTTTGTGTGGGGATGGTGGCCTTGGGGATCGGGTGTTCGGCGCCGCCCGGGGATAAATGCCCGGGCTGAGCCACGAAAAGCCCACTGAAGGGGCCGAACGGAATTTCCTGGCGGAGTGCATCCTCATGGAACGTCTCGCCAGGACGGGAGAGGCGCTTCTTATTGCGCGGTGAGGGTGTAGTAGCCGTATTCCTGGGTGATGTGGAAACCGCAGGATTCGTAGAGGCTGAGGGCGTTGCGGTTGTCGACGGCGACCTCGATCAGGATGCGCGGCAAGTTCAGCGGGAGGAGCAGGTCGACGGCGTCGAGCAGGATCTGGCGGCCGTAGCCCTTGCCCTGGTGATCGGGGACAACACCGAAAGCAGTGATGTCGCCGTTGCCGCTCCATTCTCCGACGCGGATCGCCCCGATCGGCTCGCCATTCATCTCGGCCAGGTAAAAGCGGCGCGATTTCTCTTGCAAGGTCGCGAGCACATTGGTGCGGGCATGCTCGTCCGGCTCCCAGAAAGCTGCGGACAAGACCTGGATCAGGATCTCGGCGTCGTCCCGCGTGGCAGGTCGCATGGTGAGCGCGGCGATCCTGGGGCGGGAACGGTCGATGGCGCCAGGATTCAGTTCGAGGCGGTACTCAGATGAGGTGTAGGGAATGCTGAGCGCGGCCAGGAAACTCTTGGCCGAGAGGGAGGCTTGATCGGTGACCAGAAGGCAGCCGTTGAGCTTCCGCCGTCGCAGCTCCGTGCGGATCGCACCGACCAGGGTTTTGCCAATGCCGCGCCGCCGGAACGCGGGATGGACCATCAGCGATGCCTCGGGAACCGAGTCGTCCGGGACAGCCGCGAGGCCGATGAGTGCGCTGTGCTCGGTGAAGGTAATCGCGGTCTGGACATTGGCGGGGCCGGCCAACTCCGGCACAAAGATCGGGATATCGATCGAATCCGCCCGGTTGCAGGTCTCGAGCAGGGCCAGAGCCTCCCGGAGTTGCGGTTCGGCGAGCGCTGACGTTGCGTTCAGGGTCCCGGCGGCATTGCGCGGGTTCGACACGTTTTCCATTGCGCCAGCATAGCGGCTGGTGGGTTGGGATGAACGGCGCGTGTTTCATTGCGAAGTGGAGCGGTTTGGAGGAAGGGGGCGAGCCGATCGGCGCTGCCCGGGCGTAAACACCCGGGCTGAGACATGAACCGGGGTGAAGCCGGATGCGGCGTGCCTATATCGAGACGTGGGCCGGCCCGCGGCTGGGCCGCTTCGGTGTCGGGTGCGTGGACAGTTGGAGCTGGTCGGCTCGATGGAAAGTGCTCCCCGTCACCCCAGCCGGCGCTATGCCGTCGTGTGTTGATCTAGTCGGTGGCGAAGGTGTAGGCCGTTGTTTCGTGGTACTCCTCCCCGGGGCGGAGGATGGTCGCAGGGAAGTGGGGCTGGTTGGGCGAGTCCGGGAAGTGCTGGGTCTCGAGGCAGAGACCGTCGCTCTGGCGGTAGGCGCGGCTGGATGTGCCGACGAGCGCGCCGGTCAGGAAATTGCCGGTGTAGAACTGGACGCCCGGTTGGGTGGTACTGACTTCGAGGCGGCGCCCGGATGTCGGCTCGCGGACAATCGCGGCGAGGACCTGCGAGCCGTCGCCGGACGACGGGCGGGCGATGACGTAGTTGTGGTCGTAGCCGTGGCCGAGCGTGAGTTGTGGGTGGTTGTCGCGGATGCGGGCGCCGACCGGGTGCGGGGTGCGGAAGTCGAGGGGTGTGCCATCGACCGGGGCGACCTCGCCGGTCGGGATCAGTCCCTCGTCGGTCGGGGTGAAATGGTCGGCGTTGAGGGTCAGCTCGTGGCCGAGGATCGAGCCGGAGCCTTCGCCTGCGAGGTTGAAATAGGTGTGGTTGGTCAGGTTGACGACGGTCGCCGCGTCGGTGGTGGCGCGGTAGTCGATGCGGAGCGTGCCGGCGGTGGTCAGACGGTAGGTGACGTCGACTGCGAGGTTGCCCGGGTAGCCCTCCTCGCCATTCGGGCTGGTCCGGGAGAGGCGGACTCCGACGGCATCGGGCTCGCGGATCTCAGTGGCGGCCCAGATGTGCTTGTCGAAGCCGCGGATGCCGCCGTGGAGCGCATTTGGGCCGTTGTTGAGCGGGACCTGGACAGTTGTGCCGTCGATCGTGAATCGGCCGCGGGCGATCCGGTTGGCGTAGCGGCCGACGAGGGCGCCGAAATAGGGCTCGACGTTGTAATGGACGTAGTCGTCCAGGGTGGCGAAGCCAAGAGCGATGTTGGCGATCCGGCCGGTGCGGTCGGGAACGCGGATGGCCTGGATGATGCCGCCGAAGGTAAGGAGCGTGATCTCGACAGTACCGTTGGCAAGGGTGTAGATCTCAACGGGTATGCCGTCGACTGCGCCGAATGGTTGGGCGTCGAGGTTGAGGTCTGGCACGAAGGAATCCTCTCGATGAGACGTGAGCAGGTGGTTGGTGGATGGTAGTTGGATACGGAAAACCTCACGTCGCGCTTCAGATGACTGGATGGCCGGTGGCGGCAAGTTGTTCGATCAGGTCGGCGGCGCGTGCGGTGCCGGGCGATGCCTGCAGGCGGGTTGAGATCGTTTTCAGACGGGACTGGGTGGCGGTGTCGGCGAGCATTTGATCGATCGCATCGTGCAATTCGTGCTCCTCGAACTCGTAGGTGCGGAGCCGTCTCCCGAAGCCGGTCTCGTGGACGCGCTGGGCGTTGTCATACTGGTCCCAGAAGAGGGGGAGGACGATCATCGGCTTACCGAAGTGGAAGCATTCCGTGGTCGTGTTGTTGCCGCCGTGGGTGATGGCAAGGTCGGCGAGCGGGAGCAGGGCGGGCTGGGGCAGGAACTCGGCGCCGGTCATGTTCGGGGCCAGTTCGTACTCCGCTGCCTGCGGTCCCTTCGAGACGATGAACCGGTGCGGCGAGCGGGAGAGGACATTGACCAGGCGTCGCATCAGCTCGACGTCGGCGGAGCCGAGGCTGCCGAGTGAGAGGTAGATGAGGCATCCCTCGCCGCGCACGATCCCGTCCGGCAGCTCGTATCCGTCGTCGACGCGCCGGACCGAGGACTCGAGCCGGTGCCATGTCGGCGGGAGCGAAACTGCCCGCTCGAGATCGATCTCAGTGGGGCACAGATAGAGGTTGAGCCACGGCGATTCGTGGATGAAGTCCCCTTCGGGTAGCAGTGGGGCGCCGCGCTCGGTGCAGAAGGCGCTGAACCCGGCATGCAGGTCCGCGTGCGCGCGCAGGTACTCGGCCCGGAAGTCGTC
>DASQCG010000112.1:0-26963 GCA_035634825.1 Thermomicrobiales bacterium
CGTGTAGCGATTGTCTATACGGCGCAAGCAGCATGCTATTCGCTGATAGGAGTGGCGGTGGTTGGGGAGAGGGCAGCGAGTAGGGTGTCGGGGATGGGGATTGTTGTAGCGCAGCCGGCGGTGGCGAGGCAGTCCGCCTCAACTCTGGCGAGTTCGGCGAGGGCGTCGATCGGGACCGACGCCTGATTGCCTTGCGGGACGAGATGCAGCCGGGCGATGTCCGGCCCGATCCGGACGGCAATGATCAGGGCGTGCGGGTCGCTCGGACCGCCGCCACCTGAGGCATATGAGAGCGCGACGGTTTGATCGCCAAGCGCGACACCCGCCTCTTCGGTGCGTATGTCCCCGTAGAACGGGTTGGTGGCCAGGATGTCCGGCAGATCGGATGTCCACGCCTTGGCCGCCTCGGCATCGGGAAAGTGGAGCAGGGTCACGCCGAAGAGCGCGCCATCGACCTCGGCCGTATCAATTCCCTGCCAAAGCTGGTAGACATCGAGTGCGTCCCGGTAGGTGTCGGTGCGCAGACCGGTGGCATCGGACGATTCACCCTCGAGTGGGATGTCGACGCCGGTAATCCGGTAGTAGGCATCATCGAAGGTGACCACCTCGGCGTCGGTGTGCGCAATGCGGACAACGCGGGCGCCGAGCGCTGAGTCGATCACCGGCGATTCGGCGATCCGGTTTTCCATGGTCGTGGCCAGTGTCTTCAGCAGATCGATGTCCGGATCGACGCGCTCGGCGGTCGGGTACTGGATGACGTTGACGCCGGCGATGAGCGCGCCCATGCGGAAGGTGAGATCGAGCGAGCGGAACTGGCGGCCGGTTTGGCTGCTGAAGCCACGCTCGCTGGTCAACTCGGACTGTTGTCCGAAGGTTTGATTCAGCGGGAGATCCTTTGCCGCCGCGACGGTCGATTCGTCCTCGAGAAATTCAAACCCGGCCCGCGCGCCATCGGCATTGGTGTACTCGGTGACGTACGAGCGAATGACCTGATCCGGTTGAGATGGGTCGGCCTTCGACGGGTGGCTGAGAAAGCTGACGTATTCGCGCTGCCAACCGATGCTGGTCAGGCGTTCGGCGACCTCGTCTGAATCGGCGCCCTGACCGATGTAATCCGCCCGATCACGCGCCGCGTCAGCGACAGAATGAACAAACGCTCCTTGATGGAGCCATCCGGATTGATCGAGGTCTGTCGGGCGGATGGTCAGCGCCGGGAGGTCGGGCGCTGGGGGAGGCGATTGGGCTGAGGCAGGTGTCGCCAGAACGGCCATGAGAAGAAGTACCGCCGCAACCTGTCGAAATTGAGCCACGCATATCCCCTTCCGATATGAAAGTCGCTGAAATATATCCCAGGCTTGCAAGACTCGCCGTGCGCACAACTTCATTTGCGCTTCACGAGCGCGCTGCAGAGTGAATAGTGAAAGCGCCCCGGGGAGTGGGCGCCGAAACCGAAAGTGCCCCCTGCCTGTGTTCCATGCCGCCCTGCACCACGCCCGGACATTGGGCGCCCGTTTTGCGACGCCAATCTGGATTCTGCTGCTGATCGTTTCGGCCAGCGTATTCGTGACGCGCCACGGCGCTGAGGCCCTCCGTGGCCTCGGAGCAATTGCGCAGAGCGATCCCAAGTGGGTGATCACCGTCCTTGCGGCGCAACTCGGCACGATTGCCTTGATCACGATGAAATACCGCACGCTCTTCGGTCGGCTGGGTGTGCAAGTGCCGCCGTTCACGATGGCGCGGGCCTACATTCGCCGGCACGTCATCGGTGTGGTCGTGCCGTTTGGTGGACCAGTCGGGCTCGTCCAGTTCGTCAAGGACCTCGAGCGGCAGAATATCCGGAGCGGCACGACGCTCTGCGCATCGTTGATGGCGACGCTGGTGAACGAGATTTCGTTCTTCCTGTATCTGATCCCGACGTTTGCCTGGCTCGCGATCTCGGGACGCGCCACGTCGTTGATGCTTGTCGGCATGATCACGCTCGGCACGATTGTCCTGGTCGTTCTGACGTCACTGTTGATCATGATGTTTCGCGGTTCGGTGCCGGCGTGGCTGGCCGCCCGGATCCCGGCCCGGATCGAGGAGAGCATCGCCGAGATTCAGGCGCACCACTTTGGCGTGCGTGATATCGCGGTCGGGATTCCCTATGCGCTCGGAGTCAATTTCGCCGGACTGCTGATGCTGGCGGCATCGCTTCAGGCGGTCGGGCAGCATCCGAGTTTGACGACCTTGCTGGTGGCCAGGGTCGGCGCCTCGCTGGCGATCCTGGCGCTCCCGATCTTCCAGGGAGCCGGCGCCGTCGAGCTGACGGTTATCGGGGCGCTGCATGCCGGCGGCGTGCCGGTGGCCGATGCGATTGCGGCGACGCTACTGTTCCGGATCGGCCAGTTCTGGGCGCCGTTGGCGATCGGCGGCGCGGCGATCATACCGTGGGAGCGGTGCGATCCGCGGTCGTGGCGACCATTCCCGATGACCGCGACGAGGGTCATCGCGACCGTGGCCACGACGGCGCTGGTGGTGGCGCCGATCGGGTTGTTCCTGAAGGCCATCGACGTGATGTAGGAATACGGCGGCGCGCGTATCGGTCTGCGATTATTGCGCAATGCAATCTGTGCGCTCCTTCGGCCAACGTACCTTCGCCTCACTCTCCGTTCGTAATTACCGGCTGTTCTTCATCGGGCAGGGGATCTCGCAGTGCGGGAGCTGGATGCAGAGCATCGCCCAGGGGCTGCTCGTGCTCGAGCTGACCGGTTCGGGCACGGCGCTCGGGCTGGTGATTGCCCTGCAGAACTTGCCGGTGCTGTTCTTCGGACCGTGGGGCGGCGTCATGGCGGATCGCTTTCCGAAGCGGTCCATCCTGTATGTGACGCAAGCGCTCTCGGGAATGCTGGCCCTGACCGTCGGCGTGCTGGTCATTACCGATCTGGTCCAGCTCTGGATGCTTTATGTGCTGGGATTGATGCTCGGTTTCATCACCGTGTTCGACAATCCGGCACGGCAGACCTTCGTGCGGGAGATGGTCGGAGCGGAGCGGTTGACGAATGCGGTCTCGCTCTCCTCGATGGAATTCAACCTGGCCCGGGTGATCGGCCCATCGATCGCCGGGATATTGGCGGCCACGATTGGGCTGGGCGCCTGCTTCATCGCCGATGGGCTGTCCTACATTGCGGTGCTGACTGTGCTCGTGATGATGCGGGCCGACGAGTTGCGGCCGGCGGTTCGGGTCGCGAGTGGCAAAGGGCAGCTCATGAACGGGCTGCGCTATGTGCGGACCCAGCCGGTACTCCTGAACACCTTGATCATGATGGCGATCGTCGGCATGTTCACCTACGAGTTTTCGGTGATGCTGCCGCTCTTCGCGGAGTTCACGTTCGATTCCGGACCGGGCGCATATGCCTCGATGACGGCGGCGATGGGCGCCGGGGCGGTGGTCGGTGGCTTGTTTGCGGCCAGCCGGCGGCGATCCACACTCGGGATGTCGGTTGCCGCCGGCGCGCTTTTCGGTGCGTCAGTAATGATTACCGCGCTCATGCCGACGCTTCACCTGGCGGTTGCGTCGCTGCTGATCGTTGGCTTCTTCTCGATCACGTTCACGTCGCTGGCCAATGTGACACTCCAGCTCAGCAGCGCATCGGATATGCAGGGGCGGGTGATGGCGCTCTGGTCGATGGCTTTTCTGGGCACGACGCCGATCGGCGGTCCCGTGATGGGCGCGATCGGTGAACATGCCGGCGCGCGCTGGGCCCTCGCGATCGGCGGTTTCGCCGCGATCGTGGCGGCCGGGGTCGGATTGCGAGCGTGGTTGAAATCGAGAAGTCGAGAAGTAGGGTTGAAGGCGAGCAGGCGAGCAGGCGAGCAGTTGACCCCACTAGAAACCAGAAACGAGAAACTGGAAACTCCTTCGTAACCCTCAACCCCTTCTGTCGCCTGCTTGTGCCGCCGGTTACCATGGGCGGACTAGTGTTCCGCGCATCGACGTCTGACCGCGCGGGCGCGAACCCGCTCGCAGTATCCGGAGGCGACATGGAGCTCGGAGGCATTCACCACCTGACCGCGATTTCGGCCAGGATCCGTGACAACCACCACTTCTACACGCAGACAATGGGCATGCGGCTCGTCAAGCGCTCCGTCAACCAGGACGATGTCTCGGCGTATCACCTCTTCTACGCCGACGCCAAAGGCAGTCCGGGCACGGACCTGACCTTCTTCGACTGGCCGGTGCCGCCCGAACGCCGCGGCACGCGTGCGATCGTGCGGACCGCGCTGCGGGTCTCGGGCAAGGCGACGCTCGACTGGTGGAAACAGCGGCTGGACGAGAAGGGCGTCAAGGCTGGCGATGTCGTGGAGCGAGATGGGCGATCGACGCTCGATCTCGAGGATGCCGAGGGACAGCGACTGGCATTGATCGATGACGGCGGCGCGGGCGATGCCTTCCCGTGGGATCGCAGCCCGGTCCCGGCCGAGCACCAGATCCGCGGGTTGGGTCCGATCACGCTCAGCGTGCCGCTGCTGGAACCGACTGATGCCCTGCTCCAGAGCGGCCTGAAAATGCGCAAGGTTCGGGAGTACGACGATCTGCCGCACTCCGAGCGGTCGGTCCACGTGTACGAGATGGGACCGGCCGGACCGGGGGCCGAGTTGCATGTCGCGGTTCAGCCGGATGGGCCGGTCGCGATGCAGGGCGCAGGCGCAGTGCACCACGTCGCCTTCCGGATCCCGGATGACACATACGACGACTGGGCGAACCGGCTGAACGACCTCGGCATCCCGAACAGCGGCAAGATCGACCGCTACTGGTTCCGGAGCCTCTACTTCCGCGAACCGAACGGGATCCTGTTCGAGATCGCGACCGATGGGCCCGGCTTCGGTGTCGATGAGGACATGGCGACGCTCGGCGAAAAGGTCGTGCTGGCGCCGTTCCTCGAGCCACGGCGGGATGAGATCATCGCCAACCTGAAGCCGATTGACTGAGAGGACCAAAGGAAACCACCATGCGAGAGTCCACATTGGACTTCGTCCATCGCTACATCCCACCGAATCCCGACGCGGAAGGCGTCTCAGGTATGACGCTGCTGGCGCTTCACGGAACCGGTGGGGACGAGGCCGACCTGATTCCGCTGGCGCAGGCGATCCTGCCCGGTGCCGGCGTGCTCAGTCCGCGCGGCAAAGTGCTGGAAGGGAATGCCCCGCGCTTCTTCCGGCGGCTTGCCGAGGGCGTGCTCGACCAGGAGGATCTGAAGTTCCGGACCGCCGAGTTGGTCCAGTTCGTCGAGGCGGCGTCGGCTGAGTACGGGTTCGATCGCGCCAGCGTGGTGGCGGTCGGATTTTCGAACGGCGCCAACATCGCGGCCAGCATACTCCTGCGTTACCCCAATGCGCTGCGGGGAGCCGCGCTGTTGAGCCCGATGCTGCCGTTTGAGCCCGAGTCGACGCCTGACCTGGGCGAGACGGATGTCTTCATCGGTGCGGGCCGGACCGATCCCCTCGTGCCGGTCGAGCAGGTCAAGCACCTGGCGGATCTGCTCAAGTCTGGTGGCGCGAACGTGACCGTGCACTGGGATCAAGGCGGTCACACGATCTCGCCATCGGAGCTCAAGGCGGCCCAGAAGTGGGCGGCGGGCATCGTCGAGGCGGCCGAGCAGTTCCGATAGCTGGGCTGCTGATACGGGAAGGAGCGGGCAGTGGCCCGCTCCCGATATTTGATGTTATTTCCCCGCGATGACCGTTAGTGTCATGCCGGCATCGTAGTGCCCGGTCAGTGCGCAAACGAGTTGGTAGTCGCCTGCCTGGGCGAAGGCGACCTCGATCTCCCGCATCGCGCCCGGGGCAAGGTCATCGACCGGGATGACTCCGAGCGCCACGTGATGCAGTTCCTCCATGTCCTTCCCGCCGATGCCCGGCATATCGGGTAGAACCATGAACTCGTGCGGGAGTAAGCCGGTATTCGTTACGACGAAGCGATAGGTCTGGCCGGTGTGGAACTCTGCCGGGGAGGCAGTCACCGCGAATTCGTCGAGTGTCACGTTGACGACGATCGCATCAGACTGTACGGCCGGCGTGCCCGGTGTCGCCTCGCCGTACCAGGCCGCTCGCCAGCCCGTCATCTGGTCGATCTCGCGCTGCTGGGCGTCGATGATCTCGTGGGCGATGTCCTTGAGTTCCTGGTGCTTCGCATTCGCAAGGGCTGCCTGCGCCATCATGATCGCGCTCTGGTGATGGGGAATCATCATGTCGATGAAGGCGAGATCGAAGGAGCCGGTGACTGAGCAGAGTGAGGCGACGTCCATGGTCGGATCCATGTGCATCGATCCCATGCTCTCCATGAGGTCCGACATGCCGGGCATCATCTGGTCCATATTCTGCATCTGCATCATGTCGGCCATCGTGACGGGTGGGGCATCCTGGTACCACTGGGATCGCCAGGTCTGAAGTTGCGCGATCTCTGCGTCCTGCGCATCGACGATTGCCGGGGCCAGGGCGCGAATCTCCTCGTGCTCGCCCCGCGCAAGTGCAACCTTGGCCATGGCGACGGCGCCCTCATGGTGCGGGATCATCATGTCGATGAACGCGAGGTCGAACTCAACGTTCATCATCATGCCGTGACCAGGCGTACTTCCCATGCCCATGTTTCCGCCCGCGGGCATGCCGTTCATGCCCGCGGCGCCGGTTGGAGTGGCAAGACCGGTACAGGCGCTTCCCGGGGTGGGAGTTGCGGCATGATGGGCCGAATGGTCCGGTGTCGGCGTGCTGGCGAGGCTGCCGCTGGTCAGCCCAAACACGATCGCCAGGGCCGCGACGAATACGGTTAAAAGTCGCATCAATGATGTTCCAAAATCCATGACCTGATTTGGCCTCCTGTCTGACACGGTCAGCCACCAGCCTGCGCCGGCGGGATTCTCTGATTCCGGTCAGGCGGCCTAATTCAGGAAGACCTGGAGGAGAGCCCGGCGCACTCCGGGCGGGTAAACCGGTTCGATCGAGACGACCGGGATTTCTTGCCCGGTCGCGCCTCGCAGGCAGACTGCGGTGTCGACTGGTCCGGCCGCGAGGCGGTGGAGATCCGGAGCGGGGATCGGATTATTGACGCGGACGAGGCCGCAATCAGTCAACTCCGGGCAGAAATCCGTTGGACACGGGGAGTTGGTTAACGGGGGATGTATCGCCAGATCGGTCTCGTACAGGAGTCCGTCGTGCATCTCGCCGAATGGGTGGGCTAGGTTGATCTCGACGACACCTGCGGGGATCGGAGTGTCATGCGGATGCGCGGCCATGGCGACGTCGTGGCTGACCAGGGCGATGGCAATGAGTGCTATCAGCACCGGCCAGGTCATTAGCAGCGGTCTAGTCAATGCGCGCAGGCGACTCATCAGTATCCTCGATGCCGGTCGCAAATCGGCCCCACTCCTTTCAGTCTACGACCGCCCCGGTTCGCCGGAGTCATGCCGGCGACCCTGAATCGGGCATCACTGCGGGCGGATATCAACGCTGCGCAGGAGCTGGGCGTTGAGCGCGACGATGATGGTCGACGCGCTCATCATGACGGCGCCGGCGGCCGGTGGCAGGTTGATCCCGAACGGCGCCAGAACCCCGGCGGCGAGCGGGATCGCGATGACGTTGTAGCCGACTGCCCAGCCCAGGTTTTCGACCATCTTGCGGTAGGCGGCCCGGGAAAGATTGCGCACGCCGACGACCGCGCGGGGGTCGCTTGTAGCCAGGATCACCCCGGCTGATTCGATGGCGACGTCGGTGCCGGCGCCGATCGCGATGCCGACATCGGCCCGGGCCAGGGCCGGTGCGTCGTTGACGCCGTCTCCCACCATCGCCACGGTCGCGCCACGCTGCTGCAACTCGGCGACCTTGCTCTCCTTGTCCTCCGGCAGAACCTCGGCAAAGACTTCGTCGATCCCCAGGTCCGACGCGACACCCTCGGCGACCGAACGGGCATCACCGGTGATCATGACCACGCGCACATCCTGCTGGTGCAGCTCGGCGACCGCCTGGCGTGACTCCGGGCGGACCTGATCCTCGAGGGCCAGCGCGCCGATCACCTGCCCATCGCGCACGACATGCAGGATCGCCGCGCCGCGTTCCTGCCATGCTTGTTCGTGCTCAGCGAGCGTGGACGGAATTTCCAGCTTCCGCTCGCGAAGCATCGTTGGCCCACCAACCGAGACCTCCGCCCCGTCGACGGTCGCCTCGACCCCGCGACCGGCAATCGCGCGGAAGTCAGACGCCTTGGGTACATGGAGCTCCCTCTCCTGCGCGGCCTGGACGATTGCCCGGGCGAGCGGGTGCTCGCTATCTGCCTCGACCGCCGCGGCCAGGGCCAGCAGCTCATCTTCCGCGACATCGACGGCGGCGAGGTCGGTCACGACGTGCTCGCCGAGGGTCAGCGTGCCGGTCTTGTCGAAGAGGACGGTATCGACCAGGCGCATTCGCTCCAGCGCCAGCCGGTCCTTGACCAGGATTCCGTTGCGGGCCGCGATTGACGTCGAGATCGCGATCACGAGCGGAATTGCCAGGCCGAGGGCGTGCGGGCAGGAGATCACCAGCACCGTCACGGTGCGGGTGATCGCCTCCTCGACGTCGCCGATCAGCGACCAGACGACGAAGGTGATCAGGCCGGCGCCGACCGCCACGTAGAAGAGCGCGGCGGCAGCGCGATCAGCCAGGGTCTGCGCGCGGGATTGCGATGCCTGAGCCTCGGCGACCAGGCGCTGAATGCCGGCCAGGGTAGTGTCGTCGCCAGTCGCTTCGACCCTCTCCCGGATCGCGGAGCCGGCCACTACCGAGCCGGCCACGACCCGGTCGCCGGTGCCGCGCTCAACCGGGCGGGACTCGCCGGTGATCATCGATTCGTCAAGCTCGGCTTGGCCCTCGACGATTCTGCCGTCGGCCGGGACGCGGCTGCCCGGACGGACCAGTACGACATCGCCGTTCTGAAGATCGGAGATGGCGACTCTTTCGGTGCCGTGATCGGTGATGCGTTCGGCCTCATCCGGCAGCAGCGCGGCGAGGGCGCTCAACGCGCCCTGAGCCTGGCCGATGGCGCGCATTTCCTGCCAGTGGCCGAGGAGCATGATCGTGACCAGCAGGGCCAGCTCCCACCAGAAGTCGAGGTCGAGCAGACCGAGTGTGGTGGCGGCGCTGGCCAGGAAGGCGACGCTGATCGCCAGCGAGATCAGGAGCATCATGCCCGGCGTGCGGGCGCGGATTTCGTCCAGTCCCCCCTTCAGGAAGACGGTGCCGCCGTAGAGGAAGACGACCGTGCCGAGGACCGGGGCGATCGCGTTGCTGCCGGGAAAGGACGGCATCGAGAAGTTGAGCCAATCCTGGACCATGTCGCTGTAGAGCACGACCGGGATCGTGAGCAGCAGCGAAAGCCAGAAGCGGCTGCGGAACATCTCGACGCTGTGGCCGGCGTGCTTGTCGTGACCGACATGTGGGTCATGGTCAGCATGGCCACCCGGCGCGATGGCCTGATGATCGATGTCGCGGTGGTCGGAGATGTCACCCCGGCTGGTCATGTCGTCGTGGTCATGGTCCGCGGGTTTGGGCGGCGCGGGGTGATGATCGGAGTGAGGCGAGTGATCCAACTGTTCCTCCGCGTCCTGGGGGTACGCCGAACCTTGGGGCACCGAGATCGTCTGGCGGAACCGAGTCATCGGTACCCCGCCCGGGTATATCACATCTGATTTTACCCGGCAGGGGTATCCTGTTCAAGGCTCCGGGTGACCAGACGTGGCGTGGGCGCACCCTGTCGACGACGCGGGGCGCATAATGCCGGTGATTGATCAGGGAAGGAGGGTCTTGCATGGCTACGATCCGGATCAGGGCCAACCGGCGGCTCAACGCCGCGTCCGATCGGGTCTATCGCTGCATTGCCGACTACCGGACGCATCACCCGGCGTTCCTGCCGCCTGCGTTCTCCGGCTTCACAGTCGAGGAGGGTGGAGTCGGGGCCGGTACGGTCATCCATTTCACGCTCAAGGCCGGCGGTCGCACGCAGACGTTCCGGCAGCGCGTATCGGAGCCCGACCCGGGCCGGGTGTTGACCGAGACGACGATCGGCACCCAGAACAGCACGACCTTCACCGTCACGCCTGAGGGCTCCGGCAGTAACGTCGCGATCATGACCGAATACGAAGGCGACCACGGTCTGAGTGGGATGATCGAGCGGTTCCTCGCGCCGCTGCTCCTGCGCCGCCTCTACAAGGACGAGCTGCAGCGACTGGACACCTACACCCGGACCAATCCGATCTGAGCCGGCCTCACTGGTTGGCGACGGCCATCGCCGGACCGTGCCAGACGCCGACCGACCGCCGGCCGCCCACGGAGTAGAGAATCGCGTTGATCTCGGCTCCGAGGAAAAAGACAATCCCGGTCAGGTTCAGGAATACCAGCAGGACGATCACGGCGCCCACGGCTCCGTACGCGCTGCCGGGGTTGGAGATGCTCATGTAGAGTCCGAACCCAGCCACCAGGGCAAGCCAGAGCACGGTCGCCACGATCGTACCAGCGGAAACCCAGCGGAACGGCAGATCGACATTCGGCCCAGCCCAGTACAGCACGGCCAGCGCCAGCATGATGCCGAAGATGCCCAGCGGCCAGCGGGCAATGCTCCAGATCGTATTGAATGCTGAGCCAACCCCGATCCAATCGGCCAGCCAATTGCCAATCTGCTGGCCGAAGACCAGCAGGGCGACAACGGCATTTACGAAAAGGACCAACAAGAGCGTCAGGCCGAGTTGTATGCCCTTCTTCTTGAGGAAGGAGCGGTCTTCCTCGACGTCGTAGGCGCGGTTGAACCCGGTTATCAAGGTGCCGATCGCGTTCGAGGCGGCCCAAAGCGCGAGGATTCCGATCAGGATCACGCCCAGGCTGGCAGCATTGCCGCCGACCTTGGCGACCGCGTTGTCGACCATCCGCAGCAGCATTTCCTGGGTGTCGGCGGGCGCATGCTTCTTGATCGCGTCCTGTATGTTCTCGACGACGGGGACGTTCGTTACCTCGTTCAGCAGCGCCGCGAACAGAACGGTCAGGAGGATCAGCGGGGGAATCGAAAAGGTCCAGCTATAGGCAAATGCACCGGCCATGGTCGTGACCTGGTCGGCCCCGATCTTCTTGTACGCTCGCTTGGCGAGCTCCTTGGCCGGAATCCGGGTGAAGTCGTCCTTCAACTGGGCTAACGTCGATGCATGATCATCCGAGGACATGGCGGGCTCCTTTCCGGCTGAGCGGATGCTGGGATATTGCCCCGATAACCGTTGAAAGCCCTCCCACTGTATGGAGCCGACATTCGACGGGCCGGTTTTGGGCTACAGCCAGATCTTGAGGTGGTCGATGATCTCGAAGACCAGCCAGCCGATGCCGATGCAGACCGGCACGGTGATGACCCAGGCGCTGACGATCCGCCCGGCGACGCCCCAGCGCACGGCCGAAGCGCGGCGGGTGGCGCCGACGCCGAGGATTGCCGAGGAGATGACGTGCGTCGTGGAGACCGGGATACCAAGGCGGCTGGCGACCTCGATCACGCTCGCCGCCGCGGTCTCGGCCGCGAACCCGTCGATCGGGCGGAGCTCGACGACCTTGAGCCCCATGGTTCGTACGATCCGCCAGCCGCCGATGGCCGTGCCGAGGCCCATGGCCGTCGCGGAAGCAAGGATCACCCAAAGCGGGATGTGCCACTCGGTTCCGGACCAGCCGTAAAAGCTGGCGAGGGCGAGCGAGATCACGCCCATTGTCTTCTGGGCGTCGTTGCTGCCGTGGCTGTAGGCCATGAAGGCGGCAGACAGGATCTGTGCCCGGCCAAAGACGCGCTCAACCAGGCGGGGTCGCCAGCGGGCGACCAGCCAGATCAGGCCGAAGATGATCGCGAATGCGCCGATGAATCCGAGCAAGGGTGAATAGACCATGCCCTTGAGGACTTTGCTGACGCCCTCGAAGATGATCGCCTCGGTCCCGGCCGCGGCGATGCCGGCGCCGACAATCGAGAAGACCAGAGCGTGGCTGGAGCTGGACGGGATGCCATACCACCAGGTGATCAGATTCCAGGTGATCGCCGCGATGAGCGATGCGCCGACCAATTCCATCGTGGCCAGCTCGGGCGGAATGATGCCCTTGCCAATGGTCGTCGCGACGGCGGTTCCGGTCAGGGCGCCGAGGACGTTCATGACTGCGGCCATCAGCACGGCGCGTCCCGGACTGAGCACCCGGGTGGCCACCGAGGTTGCGATCGCGTTGGCGGTGTCGTGGAAGCCGTTGATGAAGTCGAAGCCGAGACCGAGCGCTACGATGATGATCAGGACGATCAGATCGGAGCTAGGCATATTTGATCAGGATGCCTTCGAGCGTGTGGCCGATGTTCTCGCCCTTGTCGGTGGCGCTTTCGAGTAGTGCGTAAATCTCGCCCCAGCGGAGCGCCTTGATGATCTGCGGGACCTCGGTTACGCCGTCGTACAGCGCGGCGAGGGCCTGGTTGAGGGCATCGTCGGCCTCGTTTTCGAGCCGGTGGAGCTCGAGCGCGCATCGCTGAATCTCGCTGACCTTTTTCCCGGCCTGTTCCAGGTAGGGGATGCCCGTGGCGAGTGTCTCGGCCTGCTCGAGAAGGATCTTGCAGAGGAGGCGGGCCGGTTCGGTCGGCATTCCCATCTGGTAGAGCCAAATCCGGCGGCCGGCCTCCTCGAGACCATCGACGAAGTCGTCCAGCATGCTGGCCAGATCGCGGATGTCATCCCGGTCGAGCGGGGTGACGAAGGTGCTGTGGAGGGCTTGGTAGATGCGATGCGTGATGTCGTCGCCGGTGTGCTCGAGGTCGCGCAGGCGGCGGACCTTGCGTTCGGTATCTGGGCCAAATTCGACGATTTCAGTGAGGAGCTTGGCGGTTTCGAGGGCATTTGCGGCGGATTCGGTGAAGTGGTCGAAAAATTGCTCATCCCGTGGCAGGAATCGCGCCAATACCATCGCTGTTGCTCCTCGGGTGTGGACCAGGGTCAAACGTGCTGCCATTGAAAATATTAACAGTCTGCATGCCGAAGCGGGGTCCTGGAATGACCCGCCGCCGGTACATTCAGGACGTTGCCTGGGGATTCCCGGAGAGGGCGATGCGTGAGTTGGCGATGATACCCACGGCGGCAACTACCACGAGGACGGCGAAGAGCGCGGTGAATCGCTCGCTTTCGCCCTCGCCCGGTTTGCTGACGAAGACGATAGCCAGCGCGGTCGAGCCGATGACGCTGCCCAGGTAGCGCGCGGTCGAATAGATGCCCGAGGCGGAACCGGCGCGCTGGACTGGGACTGCTTCGACCGCGGTCGCCTGGACCGAGGCCCCGGCCACGCCGAGTCCGAGCCCCATTAACCCAAGCGCCATCGCGACCGGCCAGAGCGTCGTGCCGCCGATTGCGATGGTCAGGCCGGCCATCCCCAGGAACAGGGCGACCGCGCCGACGACGGCGGGCACCACCCGGCCGCGCGCATCCATCCAGCGCCCACCGATTGGTCCGGCCAGGGCCGAGAGGGCGGAAAGTGCGGCCAGCGTCAGGCCGGTCACGCGGGAGTCGTGGCCGCGGACGCGCTCGAGATAGAGCGGAATCGCCAGCAGCGTCGTGTACATGACCAGGTTGCTGATCCCGACCGACGTGCAGGCGGCGGCGAAGGCTCTGGTGCGGAAAAGGCGCAGATCGACGACCGGCGCGGGGCTGCGCAGCTCCCAGAATACGAACCCGGCTCCGAGACCGAGTCCGCCGAGGGCGAGGGCCACGCCCAGGGCCGGTTGACCGAGCTTCAGGAGCGTCGGCACGACGATTAGCGCGGCCAGGGTCGCCGCGAAGAGGGAGGACCCGGCGATATCGAAGTGCGCTCGATGCGTCTCCTCCCGGGCAGCGTCGGCACGTGGCAGGCTGCGAAGTCCGAGCCCGATCGCTATCGCGACGACCGGCACGTTCATCCAGAAGATCGATTGCCAGCCGAACCAATGGACCAACAGGCCGCCGATCGGCGGACCGGAGGCCGCAGCGGCACTGGCCGCCATGCCGATCGTGCCGAAGGCGGAGCCGCGGCGCTCGGGCGGGACTCCCTCGCGGACCATCGCCGCGCCGTTCGGGAAGGAGAGCGCGCCGGCCAGGGCTTGCTGGGTGCGGAAGATGATCAGCACGAGCAAGTTCGGGGCAAAGGCGCAGCCGGCCGAGGCGATCGCGAACCAGGCCAACCCGAACAGGTAGACGCGCCGGCGGCCGTAGAGATCGCCGAGGCGACCGCCGATCGGCTGGCCGACGGCCATCGCGACCAGGTAGATGGTGACGAGCCAGGCGGTCGCCGTGACTGAGACGCCGAAGGCGTCCTGGATGTCGGGCAGGGCGACCGCGATCATCGTCGAGTTGAGCGGCGCGAGCGTCGTGCCGACGGCAACGGTCAGCAGGAGCCAGCGCGTGCGGGACGCCTCCGACCGTGCGGACTCGATCTCGCGGGCGGGCGGTGACGCGCTCGCCGGCTGGACGTGGCTCTCGGTCGTCACTCAGGTACGTTGAGCATCACGATGCCGCGGCTTCCGTCCACCGTGATGCGCTGCCCAGTCTTGATTGCGCTGATGGCCCCGGCCGCCCCGACGACTGCCGGGATGCCGTACTCGCGGGCGACGACCGCACAGTGGCTGAGCGGTCCGCCGGTCTCGGTGACGATGGCCACGGCGACGCCGAAGAACGGTGTCCAGGCCGGCATGGTCGTCATCGCGACCAGGATTTGGCCCGGCTGCAACGCGGTCGCCTCGCTGAGATTGCGGGCGACGAACGCCTCACCGGTGGCGACCCCGCGCGAGCCGGCATTGCCCATGAGTTGATCGGGCGCCTCAGCTGGCCGGGGCGGTGCTCCCCAGAAACTTCCCATACCCCGGATCATCAGGTTGTCTTCGGTCGGCGCTTGGGGTGGAGGGCCAAGGAATGGCGGCGGTGTCAGCGTCATTGCGTGCTCCATCCCGGCGCGGCGCTCGGCGACCATCGTCCTGGTCTGTTCGCGACTCGATTCGTCGATTGGACTGCCCAGGAGATCGCGGATCTCCTCGAGCCGGAGCATGAAGATATCGTCCGGCGACTCAAGCACTTCGGCCGAAACCAGTCGCTTGCCGACCTGCAGGAACAGCAGGCGGGTCCAGGCGACACTGTGCTGGTCGATGTAGAAGTTGTGATCTTCCTGAAGTTGCGCGGCGGTCCGCGCGGCCTGAACCATAGCCTCGAACTGCTGCCGGACCGGTTCCGGGTAGTTTGCCAAGCGCTCGCGCGCGGCGTTCAGCGCCTCGTCGGCGGCGCGTGCCTTCTCGACATGGTCCGCGTTCGTATCGAAGTGATTGATGAGGTACGAGCGGACGGCGGATAGCGGGATCATCAGATTTTCGCGCCAGGTCGGGGTCATAATATCGAAAAGGTCGGAGCGGTATCCGAACGCATCCAGGTAGCTATCGACGTCGTCGAGAAAGGCGCGGCCCTCCTCCGACAAGCGGAGCTGCTGGATCAGCGAGTCCATTGGAGTGTCTATGATGAGCCGATCCAGCCCGGTCGTGCGGGCGGACTCCGCGAGATCGGACAATCCGATGCCGGCCGCGACGCTTCGGGTGAGGCGTCCGCCGAGGAGGGCATGCGCATCGGCCTCAGTTTCGCCGAAAAGGTCGGCATAGAACTCGTCGTAGATTTGCATGGCCAGCATCATCGGCAACACGGTCCGGAAGTGGATTGTCCAGAGCTCGGCCCGGAGCTCCTCGAATTCGCCAAGCATCGACACGATGTCAGCCAGCGGAGCCGTTGCACTAACGTGTTCCATGGCGATGAAACGGTCGATGATCTGTCGAGTACGTGGCAGGTGCTCGGCGTTCCAGCGGTCGGCCAGGCGAGCGACCTCGCCTTTCATGGTCGCCTCGAGCGCTTCTCCTCCGGATAGGGCTTCTTCTGGGCTGGCCGGCTCGATCATTTCGACCCGGTCATATTGGTAGAAGTTCTGGTATCGGATGTGCATCGCCTTGAAGGGCACACCGAATTCCCGCATCGCCTTCTGCCAACCATAGAACGTGCTGGGCTGCAGTGACTGCTGAAGTGGGCTTATCGGGTCCGGGTTATGCATCTTGTCCATCGAGTACGTGAGATTGGCGTCCGCCGGGTCGTCCCAATGCACAGGAAAGTCAGGGGTACTGGCTGGCGCGTCGATTACGGTCATCGCAGGGTGCTCCTCTCCATATCGGATACGCACGGGTCCGGCACACTGCCGGCACGGGGAATCAGGTGATTCGCTACGCGACGGGTTTGCCGATGGTTGTGATCGGACGGGCCTGGAACAGGTGCAGTCGGTCTCCGACGAGACCGCCTTCGAGGTCGACCGGGTGACCGAACTCGACCGCGAGCTTCCGGGTGAATGTGGCGATTGTGGCTGCCTGGGCGTCCGCGAGGGCGGGCAGGCGGCGCATGGCTCGTGGCACCGGAACGTGGCGCGTCCCCTCCGCGGCCGACTCGTCGGCCACGATCATCGTCTCCTTGTCGCCGATCGTGTACGCAAGGATGGCGCCGGAGAGGCCGACCGTAATGTTGTCCGGCGTGACGATGCCGGAGACGATTGCCTCGCCCAAACCCCATGCCGCGTTGATGACGACGTGGTCCTGGTTGCCGGTGACGGGGTCGGCGGAGAAGGCCACGAAGGAGACATCGCAGGGTACGAGCTGCTGGGCAATGACGGCGATCGCGATGTCGTCGACGAGCCCCGAGGATCGGCGGTAGGTGATCGATCTGTCTGTCCAGAGCGAACCCCAGCAGCGACGGACCGCGGCCACGAAGGCTTCCTCGGTCGTGACGCCGAGGATCGTATCGTGGAGGCCGGCAAAGGAGTAGCCTCCGCCGTCTTCATCGATGGCGGAGGAGCGGACGGCGATGCGGGGCTCGGGACCAATGCGCTCACGGAGGACAGACCAGCCACGGCGAACGGTGTGCTCGACGGCGCCGGGCAGGGGAGTGTCGGCAATGGCCTGGCGAACGGCGACCTCTGCTCCTGCGGCAAGGTGGGCGAGGCGCGAGGCCAGGGCGAGATGGGCGGCGAGATCGCGGTAGGCGTGGGTGGTGAAGGTGATCGCCGGCGGAACCGGCGCGCCGAGCGAGAAGAGCCGGCTCAGGCTGGCGCCTTTGCCACCGACCAGATCCCGACCGTGACATGCACCGTCAAGCCAAACGAGGCGATCATCCTGCATCGGCAGCACGCCCATCGCAGATCCCCAGCGCGATTGTTGTGGAAATATTAACGCCGACCATCATACACCACGGCAAATATCGGGCCGCAGCATCTCGAATTTCGGTGGATTACGCAGGTCGCTATGCGATTCCAGCAAATATGGTTTGCGGTCCCGAACGTATCGCGCGGAGGGTATTCGGCGCGATACGTTCGGGCCTGGATTGTGGCTAGCCGGCCAGGGATTGCATGCCTTTTAGGCTGATTTGGGCGTCGGCGAGCGGGTCTTCGGGGTTGTCCTGCTCGACGATGTACCACTCGGTGGTGCCTTTGGTCGTGTCGATGATCGTGCGCAGGTCCATGTGACCGGTGCCGATCGGGGCGTCGTGGCGGTCGGCGCCCTCGCCCTGCATGTCCTTGAAGTGGAGCAGCGGGTAGCGCTTGGGCGATGCCTTGAGCAACCCGAGCGTGTCCGCCCCGCCGTAGGTCGACCAGTAGCAATCGAGCTGGAGCAGGACGAGCGACGGATCGGTCTCGGCCATGATCAAGTCCCAGAGCGTGGTTCCATCGCCGCCGGGGATCGGCGCGAACTCGAAGTCGTGGTTGTGGTAGGCGAGCTGCAGACCGCACCGGGCGACATCCTCGGCGATCGGATTGAGGGTGGCGACGAACTCTTGCGCGGCCTTCATGCTGTTGCGGTGATCCTCGCCGATCCACGGCACGACCGCGTACTGGCAGCCGAGCGTGTGCAGATCGGAGCAGACCGATTCAGCGTCGGTCAGCAGGGTGGCGTACGGGACATGCGCGCTCGGCGCACTCAGGCCGCCGGCATTCATCTCGGCCCGGACCTCGGCCGCGGTGTGGCCGTGGAGACCGGCGAACTCGACGGCCGGATAACCCATCTCGGCGATCGCCCGGAGCGTGCCGAGGAAGTCAGTCGTGGCTTTGGTGCGGACGGTATAGAGCTGCAGGCAAATCTGGTCGCGGTTCATTGGTTCCCTCCCCCTGTCTGATGTTTCGATTGCGGGAGCGCGGGGCCGCGCTCGGGGTCTCGTGCCCTAGAACGTGGTTTCGAGCGAGACGGTCTCGCCGGAGGCCGCTCCCTTGGCGGCCGCGAGCATGATGTCGAGGACGTGGCAGGCGTGCTCCGCCGTCAGGATCGGCTCCTCCTCGCCGCGCAGACAACCGATGAAATGGGGCACGCCGGCCCCGATCAGGTTGCCGTGCGGGCTCGCGACCGGCGGTTGGACGGTCTGCCAATCCTCGATGCCGAGCGGTGACTCGTCCCGAATGAAGATATCGACCGGGCCGTTGGCGTTGTACCACTCCTGCGTCGAAAAGCTGACCGTGCCGCTGGTCCCGTGCAGCTCGAGCGCCGGCATTTTCGTTCGCGGCACAGCGAAGCTGGAGAGAATCTGGGCGAAAACGTTGTTGCCGAAATCAAGGTGAATAAGCATTTGATCGTTTGTGCCGACCTCGATCTCGGTACCGAGCAGCCGCTCGATCAGGACGGTCCGCTTCGGGATCACGATGCCGCCGAAGGACTGGATCCGCTTGACGGGGCCGAGCAGGCCGGTGATCGCGTGGAGAACGTAAACGCCGGTGTCGATCAGCGGGCCGACGCCGGCGGTGTAGAAGACGGCCGGATCGCCGGTGTACTGCCGCCAGCCCGAGGGGCCCATGTTCGCCATCTGCGCGACCGCGAGGGTGGGCTGGCCGATCTTGCCGGCTTCGATGACGCGCTTCAGCCAGCGCATCCGGTTCGTCGCCATTACCGCCGGCGCGCAGAAGAGCAGCTTGCCCTTCTGCTTCGCGAGCGCGATCAACTCCTGCCCATCGTCGACCGATCCGGCCAGCGGCTTCTCGCTGAAGACATCGAGGCTGGCGTTGAGGAGTGCGGTCGTAACTTCGCAATGGAGCGGCGCGGGGGTGAGGTTGACGGCAGCGTTCAGGCCCGGGTGTTGGAGTAGAGCATCGAGACTGGTGACAGCGACCGCGCCGGGAAACAGGGCCGCAGCTCGCTTCGCCCGCTCCTCGAGCGGGTCGAAGCAGACGGCGACCGCGGCCGAGCCGCCGGCGATGACGGGCGCCAGACCCGGAAAGTAGGTGCGGAAGGCGACATCGCCGCAGCCGACGATACCAAGCGCGATCGTCACGAAGGTACTCCTCTCATATCAAACATCCAATTTCGTTCAGGCATCGACCTCGCCAGATCCATAGAGATGGCAGCGCACCCAGTGGCCAATCGCGACGTCGACCGCGCCGGGCATCACCTCACGGCAGACCGGCATCACACGTGGACAACGGGCGGCGAAGGGGCAACCGGGCGGAGGCTCGACCAAGGGCGGCACCTCGCCTCGTGCCTCGACCCGGGTCCGTTGCGCGCGCGGGTCCGGTACGGCCGAGAGCAGCAGCTTCGTATAGGGATGGGCGGGAGCCGAAACCAGCTCCTCGCTCGGCGCGCCCTCGACCATCCGGCCGGCGTACATGACATGGGTGCGATCGCCGATGTACCGGGCGCTGGCGAGGTCGTGCGTGATGTAGAGGTAGGCAAGACCGCGCTCGTGCTTGAGTCGCTCCATCAGGTTCAGGATGCCCATCCGGATCGAGACATCGAGCATCGAAATCGGCTCATCGGCCAAGAGCAGCTTCGGATCAGGCGCCAGGGCCCGGGCGATCGCAACGCGCTGGCGCTGCCCGCCCGAGAGCTGATGCGGGAACTTGGACGCGTAGGTTGCGGCTGGCTCCAGTCCGACGGTCTTGAGCAGCTCGTACATCGCGTCCCGCGTCTCACCCCGGCCGTGGGTCTTCTTGTGGATCTTGAGCGGCCGGGTCAGGTGGTAGCCGATCGAGTGGACCGGGTTGAGCGAGCCGAAGGGGTCCTGGAAGACCATCTGGACCTCGCTGCGGTAATGCAGCGACGGACCCCTCGGTTCCTTGGCGAGAACATCGACGCCGTTGAAGCGGATCTGGCCAGCGGTTGGCTCGATCAGGCGCGCGATCAGGCGCGCGGTCGTGCTCTTGCCGCTGCCGGATTCGCCGACGACCGAGATCACCTCGCCCCGATGGACGCTGAAAGAGACGTCCTGGAGTGCGTGTAGGTTGATAGTCTGGAACAGGCCGCCGATCGGGAACTGCTTGCTGAGCCGCTTGACCTCGAGGAGTGGGGAGCTCGTCTCAAGCTGGTGTTTGACGGGGTTCGCGATCGCCTGGGCCATGGCTCTTCCTAACTAATGGTGATCACGAATAGAGGTGACAGGCGACCCAATGTCCGGGTCGGACCTCGCTCAATTGCGGCTCGATCTCGGCGTGCCTCGGCTGGAACTTCGGGCAGCGTGGATGGAACCGGCAACCGGTTGGCGGACAGGACATATCCGGTGGGCTGCCGGGGATGCCGGTCAGACGGATCTTCTCGCCGGTCAAGGTCGGGAAGGAGGTCATGAGCCCCTTCGTATAGGGATGGAGCGGATTGGCGAAGAGCTCGGCCGCCGGGGCCAGCTCAACGATCTGGCCGGCGTACATGATCGCGATCCGATCCGAGAACTCGACCAGCAAGGAGAGGTCGTGGGTGATAAAGAGGATCGAGAAGCCGAGGCTGGTCTTGAGATCCTCGATCTGCTGCATGATCTCCTTCTGCACGACGACGTCGAGCGCTGTTGTCGGCTCGTCGAGGATCATCATTGGTGGATCGAGGGCGAGGGCCATCGCGATCATCGCGCGCTGGCGCATACCGCCGGAAAACTCGTGCGGGTAGGATTCGATCCGCTCGGCGTCGATCCCGACGATCTCGAGCAGCTCTTTCGCGCGCTCCCTGGCAGCTGGCCGGGAGCGGGAGGGGTCGTGCGCTCGAATGACATCGACCATCTGATCGCCGACCGAGAGGACCGGGTTGAGCGCATTCATCGCGCTCTGGAAGACCATCGAGATCTGCTCCCAGCGGAAATCCTCGAGCTGCGTATCGGACATCGCGAGGATGTCCTGGTCCCGAAAATGGACGTCGCCGCTGGTGATGATCGCGGGTGGGCCGAGCAGGCGAAGCAGGGCGAGCGCGACGGTCGACTTGCCGCAACCGGATTCCCCAGCCAGGCCGAAGACTTCTCCGGGCGCAATGTCGAAGCTGATGCCATCGACTGCCCGCACCGCTCCCTCCACCGCCTGGTACTCGACAGCGAGGTTGTGGACCTCGAGTAGCGGTTCAATGTCGGTCCGGAGGTGTGCGGCCGGTTTCGGGGTTGCCTCACGCAGCATGGCGCACCACCGGAGTCGCGCGGCCGGCCTTGCGCAAGCTGCGGCCCGACTTGCGGAGCGCGTCGCTGGCGAGTCGCTGGGCCCGCAGGCGCGGATTTGTCACCTCATCCACCGCGTAATTGATCAGAGCGAAGGCGAAGGCAACCAGGGCAATCGCGAGGCCGGAGGGAATCACGGTCCACCAGGCGCCTGTCAAGAGCGCACCGCTGTTGCCTGCCCAGTAAAGGTTCGTGCCCCAGCTGATCACGCTCGGGTTGCCAAGGCCGAGGAACTGGAGCGCGCTCAGGGCGCCGATTGCGTAGATCGTCGTCCCAAACATGTTGGCGGCTGCTAGCGAGGTCATGTTGGGGAAGATCTCCACGAAGATGATCCGGAATGTGCTCTCGCCGCTGACCTCGGCGGCGGAGACGAAGTCCTTCTCACGCAGCGAGAGTGTCTGCGAACGGAGGACGCGTGCACCCCACGCCCAGCTCGTCACGGTCAGGACGGCGATGAAATACCACGAGCCGCCGCTGCCGAGGAAGCCAACCAGCACCACCAGCAGAGGCAAGGCGGGAATGATCAGGAAGACATTGGTGATCAGGGAAAGCAGATCGTCGATCTTGCCGCCAAAGTAGCCGGCGGTCATGCCAATCAGGGCAGAGAGCATCGTGGTCAGGATGCCAACCATGATACCGACCCCAAGGGTCTGGCGGGCTCCCCAAATTGTTTGATCGAACACATCCTGACCTGCTCCGGTGGTACCGAACCAGTGCTCGCTGGATGGGGCGAGGTGGCGGCGAGAGACAATGTCGTTCGCATCGCCAGGCGAGATGACCGGAGCGAGGATCGCGACGGCAAAGAAGAAGAGCAGCATTAGCGCACCGGCGACCGCCTTGCGGTTATGGAGGAAGGGCCGGACGCGCTCGAAGGTCGGCGCGCGCAGGCCGCGACGCGCGGGAATCTGGTCGCCCTGGCCCTGGGGAATCGTCACCACACCGGCAATCGTCCCGGCCGGTGCCGTCGCTGGGCGTTCCTCTGCTCGTTGCTCGATCATCCGCTTCCTCCCGTCACCCTACGGCGATTAGCGTGATCGGACCCGTGGGTCCATCCGAACATACAAGATGTCCACGAGAAAATTGGCGGTGAGCACGGCCAGCGTGATCATCAGGAATAACCCCTGCATCAGTGGATAATCGAGGCCGCGGACCGCGTTCAGGAGCTGGTAGCCGAGTCCTGGATATGAAAAGACGACCTCAGTGATGAGCGCGCCGCTGAGGACGAAGCCGAGCGCCATGCCGAACGCGGTGATGTTTGGCAGCAGGGCATTCCGGGCGGCGTACGCAAACATGACGCGCCGCTGGGACAGTCCCTTCGCCTCAGCCATCGTCACGTAATCCTCTGCCAGGACCCCAATCATCGTATTGCGCATGCCGAGCACCCACCCGCCGATCGAGACGACGATGATGGTCGCTGCCGGGAGTATGAGGTGCGATCCGACGCTCCTGATGAATTCCCAGTCCCAAGCAGGGCTCAATCCCTCGGCATAGGCATGGCGCAGCGGGAACACATCCCACTTGAATCCGAGGAAGAAGAGGGCGACCGCTGCGAGCCAGAAATAGGGGAAGCTTCCAACGAAGATGAGCAGAGGCGGAAGAACCGAGTCGACCATTCCGCCGCGTTTCCAGGCTCCGACGATTCCGAGCACACAGCCGATCACGAAGCTGAGGATGACGGCGGTCAGGCCGAGCAGCAGTGTCCAGGCCAGTCCAGTCTTAATGACATCAGTGACCGGCGCGGGGAAATAGACGAAGGACGTGCCGAGGTTCCCGCTAAAGACGGACTTGACATAGTTCCAGTACTGGACTGGGAGCGGATCATCGGACAGCCCGTAGGCCTGCTTCATCGCTTCGATTGCTTCGGGCCGCATCCGGCCCTGGGCACGGGCAAATATCACCGAAGCCGGATCGCCCGGCATCATTCGTGGCAGCAGGAAGTTCAGCGTGAGTGATGCCCAGGCCGCAATCAGGTAAAAGCCAAGGCGGCGAAGAATGAATCTCACGAATTGAACCCTCCTCTGCGCTGAGTCGAGCAATGCAGCAATGCGTCACCCTGAATCTACCGCTTTCGTCAATGCGGTGCGCAACGCTCCGACACGGATTGCCTTGCCTTTGGCCATGGGACCAGATCGGGGCCGACCAGCCTCGGCCCCGATCTGGAGGAGGTTGGCTAGGACGCGGGCCGCGGCTTGATCGTGGTCAAGGACAGGCACCGCTCGGTGTATCCGTAGCACGACAGGATCGTGTACGGGTTGTCCGCGTCCGGGAAGTCGATGAACCGGGTGGAGTTGTACTCACCCCACTGCGGACCGGGGAAGAGGGGGATCGCCGGGAACTTCTCGACGAAGAGCGTCTGGAGCTGGTTGACCATCTCCGCTTTCGCCGCGTCATCGGTCGAGGCCGCGAAATCGGCGAGAAGCTTGTCGGCGTCGGCATCCTTGAATCGGTGCCAGTTCTCGTTGCCAACCGTGCCGATGTCTTCGTATGTCAACGACGACATCTGCCCGCGGTAGTAGTTGTACGGAGTCGGACCACCGGCGCTCCAGCCGATCGAGATATCGAATTCGCCCTTGGTGACCTTCTCGTACCAGGCGGCAAAGTCGTAGGCCTTGACCTCCGCCTTGATACCGATCTCCTCGAGGTTTTGGGCAATGATCTGGACAGACTGCACCCAGTCGGACCAGCCGGTGACGACATTGATCTCGTACTTCATCTCGCTGCCGTCCGCGAGTTTGCGGACATCGCCGTCCTTGGCTAGGCCGGCATCGTCGAGCAGTTTGTTGGCCGCGTCGACATCGCGGGTGACTGCCGCCGCGCCGCTGTCAACCGCGGACTGGCTCTTCCAGGTTGGGTAGGCGTCGCTGAGACCCGTTGCATCGGCCGGTTGCGTGTAGTCGTACATCGCGATCTGGACGATCTGGGCGCGATCAAGCGCCATGCTGAACGCCTTGCGCACATTGACGTCGTCGAACGGCGCCTTCGTGCAGTTGACGTAGAGCATGACTTCGTCACCGGTGGCAGGGAACCAGTAGTGGTTGTGCTCCGGGTCCTTGGAGACGTAGGCGTTCTCAATGTCAGGAATGAAGTTGGATGCCCAGTCGATCTCGCCGTTGACCGTTGCCAGGTTGGCAGTTTCGTTGTCGGGGAGAGCCGGGAAGCGAAAACCCTTGATGTAGGGCTTGCCTTCCTGCCAGTAGTTCGGGTTGGCAAGGACCTCGTAGTACTGGGCCTCGAACTTGCCAATCTCAGTGAAGGGGCCTGAACCGACCGGGTTTTCGTTTGTGAACGTGACCGGATCCTCGACGTCCTTCCAGATGTGCTCCGGAACGATCATCGACTCACCAATGTCCCACAGGCCGGGCGTGAACGCCTCGCTGAAGGTGAACACGGCCGTTGTGTCGTCGGGCGCCTCAATCTTGGTCACGTACCCGTCGAGCACAGCGCGAGCGCCGCCTGCGCCACCCGTGAGCGCGGTTTTCTCCTTCATCAGATTGAAGGTGAATGCCACGTCCTTGGCCGTGAGCGGGGTGCCATCGGACCATTTCACACCCTCGCGGATGGTGAAGGTGAGGGTCTTGGCGTCGGCCGAGAACTCCCATTTCGTGGCCAGCCATGGCAAGGTCTCGCCATTGATTACGTTGTAGACGAGGAGGGGCTCGTAGACCCCACAGTGGGTTGGCCAGCGAACGCTTCCCTCGTTCAGGAGCGGGTTGAAGTTCCGCAGCCACGTCTGCTGAGCTTCGGTGGAAACGGAAACCAATTCGTCTTGCCGGATGTCCTGCGCAAGCACGGTGCGGGTACCAAGCTTGATACCGGTTGCTCCGGCTGCGGCGAGTCCCAGTGATCGCCAGAGCAATTGGCGACGGTCCATCTCCGCTTTCTTCAGCTGCGTCGCTGCGTCGAGTACGAGCTTTCGGGCTTCCCCGGTCGATCGATCAGAGCCCATCGTTGCGCCTCCGTCCTCCCAGATGTTCCTGAGCCGGCGCCGCCGCCGGCTGTCCTGTTATGTGCCGCGGTGGCCCAGGTGCCGACCGCGAATAGGACCACTGTTACGCGCACGCCGACATCACCGGCGCATCCTCCAAATGGCTGACCAACTCCTCCAAGGGCGTCGCATCCGTCCGGGCTGCTTCACCGCAACCGCACGAGCCGCGCGGACTGAGCGCCGTGCCCAGGTAGACGTGCTCTGTCGGCCCATCCGGGTTCGCGATTCGTTTGAGCAGCAACTCGACAGCGGTGCGCCCGAGATTGGGAATCGACTGCTGGAGCGTCGACAAACCTGGATAGTTGCGGGTGTGGACGGAGAGTCCGTCAAATCCCATCACGGCGACATCGTCGGGGACCGAGAGCCCGGCTTCGGCGATCGCCCGGGTTGCGCCGACGGCCATCGTGTCGCTGCCGCCGAAGACAGCATCGGGTCGGCCTTCGGGACGCTCGAGCAGGTGACGCATGGCCAGGTATCCGCTCAACTCGGTGAAGTCGCCCGGCTCGACCAGGGACGAATCGACGGGGATGCCGGCCTCGCTCAACGCCGCCTCGTAGCCTGCCTTGCGTTCGTTGGCGGCGGCGATGGTGCATGGTCCGGGGATGTGGGCGATCTGGCGGTAGCCATGGTCGATCAGGTGGGCGACGGCCTGCCTGGCCGCGTCCGCGTTGTCGATGTCGACGGTCGGGAGTGTCGGATGGCGGCCGATCATGACGGCAGGCATGCCATCGGCGGCGACTCGGCCGGCAAATGGATCGCCGATGACGCTGGTCGAGAGGATCACGCCGTCGATGTGGCGGCCGCGGATGACCCGCTGGTAGATGCGCTCGGCCGAGATCGGGTCGTTTTCCGGCTCCATCATCAGCATCAGCCCGTAGTCGGCCTCATTGCAGGCATCGACGACGCCCTGGACCATCTCCGGGAAATAGGGGTCGCTGAAAATGAAGCTGACTTCGCCGGGAATGCGCAGGCCGAGCATGCGGGTACGGCGAGAGGCGAGGGAGCGGGCGGCGGCGTGCGGCTGGTAGCCGTACTCCGTGATGATCTCGTTGACGCGTGCCCGGGCGTCGTCGCTCACCCGCTTGTCGCCGTTGACGACACGGGAGACGGTAGACCGGGACACCCCGGCGATTCGGGCAATCTCTTCGAGATTCACGTATTTGGCGTCCCCTGTATGAGAGCGCTCCCACGGCTGATGGGCCAGAGTCTAACAGTGATTTGTGCAATGTCAAGGAGACAGTCGGGGAGCCTGCGGGTCAGCCCAGGCCGGCTTCGCGGGCGCGAATGACGGCCTCCACCCGATCGGCGACCTGCAGCTTGCCGAAGATGTTGCTGACGTGGTTGGCAACGGTTTTCGGGCTCAGGCTCAGCTCCCGCGCGATCTCGGGGTTCGAACGGCCCCGGGCGACGAGGTGAAGGATCTCCCGCTCGCGTTCGGTCAACGACGGGAAGACGACTGCTGGCGGAGCGGAGCGGTCGTGCGCGAAGTAGGCGAGGACCCG
>DASQCG010000113.1:0-3334 GCA_035634825.1 Thermomicrobiales bacterium
GAAGCTCACGCCCGGTAGCGCCAGCTCGAGCACCGAGAAGACGGTATTCGACGTGCGAAGTTGGGCCGTGTCGTGATTGCCGGCGATGATGATGATTGGCACGCCGAGCTGCTCAAGTCGCCGGGTATGCTCGATGAAGCAACGAATCGCCGACCAGGTCGGCCGGCTCTGGTGGAAGACATCGCCGGAGTGGACGATCAGATTAATATCGCCGTGCCGGATGACATCGTCGACCACGGCGCGATAGGCGTCCTCGACATCGAGTGAGCGCAGGTTGCGGCCATCGGCATCGCTCCTGAAATAGGCGCGATAGCCGAGGTGCGTATCGGAGATGTGCGCGATTACCAGATCAGACATTGGCTCGTAAGGACTCCACGTCCAAGATTAGCACATACGTACGCTATTATTCGTGCTCAATCCCACTCATCCATGACCCGTTTTGCCAGTTGCTGGCATCGAGCTCGCGCAGGAACGGTCCGACATGCGCGGCGATCGCCTCGAGAATCGCTTCACCCTCGGCGGCGGAGCCCTGCGACGGCGTTCCGCTGTACCCGTGCGGCACAACGCGATCGAACGAGCCAAAGACGCGAATCGGGTGGTCCATCCGCTGGTTGGGGACGTCCACTGCCGCATCCTGCCGAGCCAGAGCCGGCGCGAGGTACAAAACGACCGACATCTCCGACTGCCCGCCGTGGTCCTCATCGATCTCGCGAGAGCCGTTCAGCAGCGATTGCGCCATTCCCTGCCAGCCACGCATGAGCGCGACCGCCATGCCGTGCCGGTCGTTGATCTCGCGGGCGGCATTCTCGACCGGCGCGGGGTTGCCGTCGTGGGTGGAGACGACCAGCAACTTGGTGATGCCGTGGCCGAGCAGTGATTCGGCAATATCGATTACGACCGCATGCAGCGTCTCGGGGCGCAGCGAGACCGTCCACGGCCACGCCATCAAGTGCAGGGACATGCCGTAATCGAGGGCAGGCAGCACGACAGCCGACTCCAACTCGCGCGCGAGGCGGAGCGAAAGCCCCTCGGCCATGATCGTGTCGGTGCTGTAGGGCAGGTGGTTGCCGTGGTATTCGGTCGCGCCGATCGGCAGAATCGCGGTGTCGATCCCACGCTCCTCCAGGTCGCGTGGCGTGAGGTGGGCAAGCAGGTACTCGTTGCGTTCGGTCACTCGGTTTTCCTCTGCCGCTACTGCGGTCCGTGCTGCTGGATCCAGTCGAGGTATTGACGCATGCCAGCGTCGAACGATGTCGGTGGGGTCCAGCCGAGCTCGTCCCGCATCCGGGCGTTGGACGGGACCGCGCCAGGCTCGCTGCCGGAGACGATGTAGTTCGCCTGATCGCGCTCGACCTGCTCGTACCGGAAGCCGGGCAGATGCCGTGCGAACGCTTCGAGCACTTCGCCGATTGAATGGAGTTGGCTGCCTGTGTTCGTGTAGACGTCGTGTCGGAGTGCCCGCGCCTCCCATATGCGTCTGATTCCCTCGGCGATGTCGCCGACATAGGTCCAGTCCAGCCACGGCCCCGCCAGCGAATTGACCTTGACCGGCTGCCCGTCGAAGTGGATCCGCAGCATTTCGCGCAGCTCCGTCGCGCCGACATAGCCGGGGGTGATCCGTTCCATCGGCCCGAAGACATTGGCCAGCCGGACCGAAACGGCGTCAAGATCGAACAGTGTCCGGTAGCGGCTGACGACCCGCTCGGAGGTGTGCTTGGTAATGCCGTAGAGGCTGGTCGCGTGCGATGGCGTCGTCTCATCGATGATCTCGGCGTCTGGGACCTCACCGATCGCCGCGCCGGAGGAGATGTAGATGAATCGCCGGAAATTGGGCAGCGTTCGGGCGACATCAAGCACGTTGACCGTGCCGCCGAGATTGACGTCGATGATTCGGGCCGGCTCCCGCATCTCGCGATCGCGCCGGGGCGTGATCGCCGCGGCGTGAATAATCGACGTGATGCCATACCGAGCGCAGACTTCACGCAGCTGTTCGACATTGGTGATGTCGCCGGCGAAAGTAGTGACATTTGCTCGCAGCTCGCCGAGCAACTCGTCGAACATGTCGTCGGGTTCCATCAGGTCGTAGGTCACGACCTGCTCGCCGGTGGCGGCGATCGCGCGCGTGATGTTGCTGGGCACCCAACCGATGCCGCCGGTGATGAGAGTGGTCACGATTCCTCCGAGGATTCTGATAGAGTCCGCGTTAGGAGGCATTATTGCGGTGAACGCGGAACTGCTCAACGTGCGATTGCGGCGGGCGACGGCTGCGGACGCCGAAGACGTCTCGCGCTGGCGCAATCAACCCACGTCGCTCCGCTTTCAGGCCAGTTCGCCGCGCGGCGTCGAGCAAATCCGGGATCTGTTGGCGGCCCAGGAGCAGGTCAAGATCAATCCAGAGGTTGAGGGCAAGCTGTATTGGGTCATCGAGGTTGACCGCGAACCCGCCGGTCAGGTGCAGATCGCGGTCGACGGAGGATTTCGGCAGCAGCTGATGTCGACGCTCGGATTCACAGTGACCGAGTCGATGCAGGGCCGCGGCGTCGCGACAGCTGCCGTGCGCGAGGCGATCCGGATCGCCTTCGGACCTCTGGGTCTCGAGCGAATCGAGGCGGTGGCGGCCGTTGAGAACGTGGGTTCACGTCGTGTTCTTGAGAAGGCCGGCTTCCAGTTCGAAGGAATCAGGCGCGGACTTTTGCGGATACAGGGCAAGCGCGTGGATCACGCGTGTTACGGAATATTGGTTACGGATCCATGGGAGCATTGATGGAATCGGTCAAGAAGCGGTGGGCGGGACGGTTTGCGAGCGGACCGGATGCCCGATCCGAGGCGTATACGGCATCGATCGGCTTCGATACGCGGCTGATCTTCGAGGATCTGCGGGGCTCGGTCGCCCATGTGCGGATGCTCGGCAAGCAGGGAATCATCGCGCCGGACGAGGCGGCCGAGATCGAGCGCGGGCTGTGGCTGATATGGGATGAGGCCGAGGCGGGCACGCTCGAGTTCACGCTGTCCGATGAAGATGTGCACTCCGGCGTCGAGAGGCGACTGCGCGATCTGATCGGCCCGGTCCAGGGCAAACTCCATACCGGTCGTAGCCGGAATGATCAGGTCATCAACGACGTGCGGCTCTGGACCAAGCGGGCGGTCCTCCACCTGACCGGCGGACTGATCGAGCTGATCGAAGCGCTACTCGGCCTCGCCGAAGATCATGCCGAGACGCTCATGCCGGGTTTTACGCACACCCAGCGCGCGCAACCGGTTACCCTCGGTCATCACCTGCTCGCCTACGTCTCGATGTTCGAGCGGGATGTTGAGCGATTCCAGCAGGCGTACG
>DASQCG010000114.1:0-2573 GCA_035634825.1 Thermomicrobiales bacterium
GGATGTTGATCATGGACAACCCGTCCGAGACCATCGTTCCGCTGCCAATGTCGCAGAGGAACGGGTTGTCGTGCTGCTGGTTGGTGCCGAAGTTCGAGCCGGTCTGCTCCACCGTGTTCAGGTTCCAGCCCAGAAACCGCATGTAGTGGACGACCGCGGAGCTGTCGCCGAACACCAGATTGAAGAAGCGCGAATTGCTGAAGCGTGCGACGATGGTTTGCAATCGGTAATGAAAGCCATAAAGGGAATACGTCTTGTCGGTCTCGAGGCAGACTTGGCAAACGCGCGGGACGACATAGACGGCCAGCAACCCCGCCGCCAGAGAGCCGACAAAGGAGCCGACGGAGAGCAGTAGCATGGCCGATGTCAGCGCATCGGCGTTGGCGGAGGCGCCGCCCGCGAACCCGGCGGAGTAATGCTCCCAGTGAGCCAGCAGCAGGATGGGGATCGGAATCGCGATCGCGAACAGAGCCAAGAACCGGATCGCCTCGAACAGTCCACGCCGGAGCCCAGAACAGGGTACGTTCTCGATCGGGCAATAGTCGGACCTTGTCTCCTGCGCGGGGGACCCGTGATAACGCTTGCCGTCCGGGATGCGCTGACCGGTCTGCAAGGACGAGGCATGTCCGAGCTGCGTGTCGTTGCCCATGGCCGTGCCGATGTCCAGCACGCTGGCTTCGCCGACGAATGCATTGCTGCCGATCTCAATCGATCCGGTATGAATGAAATTGGATTGGGCCCGGTAGCCCAGCACGATGGAATCCTTGCGGAGGATCGCGTTTGCGCCGATGGCGATGAGGTCGGTGCAGACTGGGACAACCCGACAATCGATCACGACATTCGGGCCGATCCTCGCACCCAGCAGACGCAGATAAATATTGTAGATCGGGCTGCCGGAAAACACGACCACCGGCGCGCTGCGCGTCAGTGTCTTGACCGCCCAGAAACAGAAATAGCGCAAGCTCCAAATCGGGATGGACTCAGCCTTCCACCTTCCGATCAGCACCCACTTCGCAGCGATGGGGACGGCCGTCAGCACGACGAAAGACCCGACTCCGAACGTGACGCTGCGAAGGTAGACCTTGAGCGGGTCGCCCACCGCCTCATAGGTCCATTCGAGGCCGGCGTCGAAGAACGCCACGCCAAGCAGGCTGCAGACGGCATAGAACAAAAGCTGAAGCGCCCCGCACCCGTAATAGGCGAAGTCGGAGGGAACGTGGAACGCCTCTGGCTTAACCGTGGTGACCCCCTCGTCGCCCCCCTGACACACGCGCTCGGCGAGCTTGGCGACGGTGGGGTTCAGATAAACCTCACGCATCGACACGGTCGACATGCCCGGTTGCTTCCGGATGCGAGCGCAGAAGCGCGCCATCAGCAGGGAGTTCGCCCCGAGGTCGTCGAAGAAGTGGTCCTCGGTGGAAACATGGTCGACTTTCAGCACCTCGGCCAGGGCGCGCGACAGGAAGTGTTCGCTGTCCGTCTTGGCGACGACCAGTTTGGTGCCGGCCGGGACGCGCGGCCGTTGGGGCTTCGGCAGCTGCCTGTGATCGGCCTTGTTGCTCATCGTCATCGGGATGAGCGGCAGTTCCTCGAGATATGTCGGAACCATGTAGGCCGGCAGCCGACTTCGCAGCGCGTGCGTGATCTCGCCGCGCGACAGGACCGATGCATCCTGCTTGAGCGAGTAATAGGCCACGAGCTCGACCAGTCCCGGCTCAGGCTCGTAGGTGGTCACCACCGCCTGCGCGATCTCAGGCAAGTCCAGCAGCACGGCTTCGATTTCGATGAGTTCGATCCGGTAGCCGCGTATCTTGACCTGGGTATCGATCCGGCCATGGTATTCGATCTCCCCGTCCTCATTGAAGCGGCCGAGGTCGCCCGTCCGATAGATCCGCTTCGAGGGGTTGTTGGAAACTCCCAGGAAATCGGCAATGAACTTCCGCTGCGTCAGGTCATCGCGGTTCAAGTAGCCGGCCGCGAGCCCGATGCCGGCAATCCCGATCTCTCCAAGCTTCCCCCAAGGGGCGGCCTGATCGGCGTCCGGATCGAGAACGACAATCGAATAGCTCGGGAGCGGCAGGCCGATGGTCACCGGCTTGTCCGGGGTCAGTTCCGTCAACGTCGCGGTAACGGTAGCCTCGGTCGGCCCGTACGAATTCAGGATGGTCCGCCCGGCGCGATGCCAACGGACCACCAGATTGTGGGGGCAGGCCTCGCCTCCGACGAGCAGAATCCTGAGCAGGGGCAACTCGGTCTCGATTGTTGCCAGCAGGGTTGGGCAGCAACAGAGGCACGTGACCCTTCGATCTTTCAGGAAATCCGCGAGCTCGTCTGCGAGCAGGGTGACGCCAGGAGTGCCCGGGACGAGAGTCGCGCCGGCCATCAACGGGACCCAGATCTCTTCCACGGAAAAGTCGAAGGCTATCGTCATGCCTTGATAGACACGATCGCCAGGTGCAAACCCGTAGCGCTCCGCCGCGACCCGGACGAAGTTGCAAATGCTGGGATGCTCGACGACGACGCCTTTGGGTTTGCCGGTCGTCCCCGAGGTATAGATGATGTAACAGACCCGA
>DASQCG010000115.1:0-6226 GCA_035634825.1 Thermomicrobiales bacterium
GCCGACGATGCCGGCGCCAATGACCACGACTTCGGCCGTTTCCGGAAGCTGATCGATGTGGCGCACAGCGAAATTCCCCGTCATGAGACCGGCACAGCTCCGGGAATCCTAGCGCGACGGCGCTGGGAGCATGCCGAGCAATAATCTTCGCAAATCTCATTTGACACTCGATTGTGCGCTCGGCTATTCTCCGGCTCCAAGGTTTACCATCAATTGTTGCCAAGATGTTGCTCCCGGGCGGGAGCTGGCCGACCGAATCGGTTCGGTGCCTCTGAATGGGGCACGCAACTGATGGTGACCGGTCCCGACGTGGGGACAACGGCACGAGCACCGGCGCTTTTGCTGGTGAGCATCAGGAGTAGAGGACATGTCGGACAGTTCTCGTGAGTACATTCCAGGCCTGATCGCTGGTCTACATCGCGGCACGATCGGTCGCCGCGACTTCATGAAGCGGGCAGCGGCGGCTGGATTGTCGGCTGGTCTGATCGGCCAGGTCGTTGGGCGGTATGACGCGTTCGCACAGGACGCGACACCGAGCGCCAGTTCAACCAGCATCGGTGAGCCGAACCATCAGCACATCACCGACACCAGCAAGGGCACGATCAAGCTGTTCTCGTCTTGGCCGCTGACGGGCTCATACGAGCAACTGGGTGGCGACGCCGTCGAAGCGATCAAGCTTTGCCTCTCCGATTTCGGGATGGCGGCAGGCGGATTCGCCCTCACGTACGAAGCGCTCGACGACGGCTCGGCAGCCAACAACGGCGGTCCGGACCAGGCCAAGGAAACCGAAAACGTCAACCGTGTGGTGGCCGATGCGGACTGCATGGTCTACATGGCGACATACAACTCCGGCATGGCCAAGATCGCGATCCCGATCACGAACGAAGCGGGAATGGCCCAGATCTCGTACGCGAACACCTATCCCGGCCTGACCAAGAAGATCGAGGGCGTGACCGAAGAGGGAGAGCCGGATCTCTACTACCCAACAGGCAAGCGGAACTACATGCGGGTCTGCCCGGCGGACGACATCCAGGGCGGCGCGCAGGCAAATTGGGCGTACAACGAGATGGGCCGCAAGGCGGCGTACGTGCTGCACGACCAGAGCCTGTACGGCAAGGGCGTGGCGCAGGTCTTCCGGAACGACTTCGAGAAGCTCGGCGGCAAGATTCTTGGCTTCGAGGGATACGACCCGAAGGCTTCGGACTACCAGTCGCTGATGACCTCGATTGCCGACACCTCGCCGGACGTGGTGAACGTCGGCGCGACGGTCGACAACAACGCGGCGAAGCTGCTTCAGGACATGCGCAGCGTGATGGGCGATGAGGTGATGTTCATCGGACCAGACGGCCTGATCAACGAGGCGTTTGTCCAGGGCGCCGGTGACGCCGCCGAGGGCGCCTATCTCACGTTCGCCGGTTACACGCCTGATGAGCTCGTTAAGAATGGCGGGCCGGGCGCCGACTACGTGAACCGAATCACGGCGATTCTGGGACATGCACCGGACGCGTACGCCGTGTACTCGTATGAGACGACCGTAGCCGTCATCCAGGCACTTGACCGGGTCGCGGAGAAAGACCGCACCAAGATCCTCGACAACCTGTTCGCGACCGAAGGCTTCGTCAGTCTCCTTGGCGGGACCTGGAGTTTCAACGACGAGGGCGACACGGATTCTGCCATCATCGGCCTCGCCAAGGTTGAAGGCGGAAAGATTACCTACCAGAAGACCATCGCGGGCGGAGCATAACCGCCGCGGTTTGGAAAGGAGGGCTGCACAGTCGGCCCTCCTTTCCTTTTAGTTAGCAATGGTTTCGGGCAAAGTGGCCGGTGCAGACCGGCCATAACCAAGCGATCAGGATCGTGCATGGATATTAGTCAGTTGACTCAGTACCTCATTATCGGTCTGGCAGACGGCGCGTTGATCGCCCTGATCGCGCTCGGGTACACGCTCGTCTACGGCGTCGTCGAGCTCATTAACTTCGCGCATGGCGAAATCTTCATGATGGGCGCGTTCTTTGCCACGACGCTCATCACGTGGATCGGGGTCACGAGGGACTCCAGCGCACCCGCAATCCTTGTGACCGCCTTGCTTGGCTTGGTCGGCGCGATGGCGTTCAGTGCGATCCTGAATTTTTCCATTGACCGCGTTGCCTACAGGCGTCTGCGCAACGCACCCAGACTGGCGCCGCTCATCGCGGCAATTGGATTCAGTTTCATATTGCAGAACATTGGTATCTACTGGCATGGCTCCAATGCATTTTCGCCACCCAGCATCATTCCCACCAAGTACGTCCGATACAACATCCTGGTAGAGTGGTTTGGCCTCGACACCAAGATTCGGGTTCGGCCGTTGGACATTGCCGTGCTTGCGGTGACGATCCCGTTGTTGATCGGATTGTCATGGTTTGTCTATCGGACCCGTACCGGCAAGGCGATGCGTGCAACGGCGCAGGACCGGGAAGCCGCGGCCCTGATGGGGATCGACATCAACCGGGCAATCGGCGTCGCCTTCATCCTGGGAGGCTCACTCGCCGGCGCTGCCGGGATGGTCGCGCTTTATTACAACAACAGCGCTCGTTTTCAGATGGGATTCCGGTACGGCCTGTTCGCGTTCACCGCGGCAGTGCTCGGCGGAATCGGCAATCTGAATGGAGCTGTGTTGGGCGGGTTCATCATCGGCATTATCTGGTCGCTCAGCGACGGCTATATGAAGACGTTTGTTTCCGGGTGGGGCGCGCAATGGACGCCGTCAGTTATTTTCGGCGTTCTGGTCATCATGATGATCTTCAAGCCGACCGGGTTGCTCGGCGAGCACACGTCGGACAAGGTGTAAGATGGCCAGCCGCGCAGTTTCACTGAAACCAGAACCTGGAGCGGTTACTGACCGCGAGGGCCAGCTCGCCAGCCGCGACAACCTGGCCCTCGGGATCGGGCTCCTGTTCCTGTTGGCCTACCCTGCCTTCGACACCCTCCTCGGCAGAACGCGCCTTGGTGCGATGGAAGGCATCATGGTCTACGTCATCCTGGCGATGGGCCTCAATATCGTTGTCGGATATGCCGGACTGCTCGACCTTGGGTATGCCGCCTTCTTTGCCATCGGCGCGTACACGATGGGGTTTCTGACATCTCCGGCCAGTTACTTCGTCAAGCAGGGGTGGATACCTGATCTCTTCACGAGTAAATGGGGATTCTGGCCGGCGTTGGCGGTCTCATGGGTCGTAGCGGCGATCTTCGGCGTGTTGCTTGGCACTCCCACCCTGCGCCTGCGCGGCGATTACCTCGCCATCGTGACGCTGGGGTTTGGCGAGATCGTGCCGAACTTTTTCCGGAATGCCGCGGGCGTCACCGGCGGTATTTCCGGGATCAACCGCGTTGGCGTTCCGTATTTGCCCGAGATCATGGGTTTCCGCATCCATTTCAGCGCGTCCACACAACGTAACTGGTACTACCTGATGGTCTTCATCGGGTTGCTGTCCCTCCTGATGATTCGCCGCCTGTACAACTCGCGACTGGGCCGCACCTGGGCCGCCATGCGCGAAGATGAGATCGCGGCGGCGAGCATGGGCGTGAATCTGGTCAAGACCAAGTTGTGGGCGTTCGCGCTTGGCGCATCGTTCGCAGGGTTTGCCGGATCGATCTATGCTTCCGCGTTTACCATCGTCTCTCCGGACCAGTTTGAATTCTCCGTGTCGATCACGATCCTCGCGATGGTCATCCTCGGTGGACTCGGAAATGTCTACGGCGTGATCGTCGGCGCTATCCTGATCGGATCGTTCGACCGGATCCTGGCCGAGGAGTTGACCAAGCCGTTGAACAGCTTCGGCGATGCGATTGGTGTTGGCTGGCTGGCGAACCACAGCGTGACATCTGACCGATTCCTGGTGTTCGGACTCGCGCTGGTCTTGATGATGTTGTTCCGGCCGGCCGGGCTATTCCCGAGCGCCCGCCGCAAAGCAGAGATGCAACCAGAGGACGAAGCAACGCTGAGACACGAAAATATCCAGCTCTACGACACCCTGGAGTCCGATGAGCCAGCCGCCGGGAGCAGGGTCTGATGGTAGTTCAGGCGCCCGAGCCGACAGCGGCCACTCTGACCGATGGGCCAATTGCGCTCGAGACGCGAGGGGTCACCAAGCGATTTGGTGGACTCACCGCTGTTGACCACGTTGATCTCAAGATCCCGCAGGGCGCGATTCAGGGGCTGATCGGACCCAATGGAGCAGGCAAGACGACCTACTTCAACATCATCGCCGGGATCTATGAGCTGAGCGACGGGGAGATCCTCTTCGAGGGCTCGCCGATCCACTCGTCCAAGAGCGCCTCCGGAAAAGCCAGGAATCTTCGGCCGGATCAGATCGCGAGCCGGGGAATTTCACGAACGTTTCAGAACATTCGCCTGTTCGCGAACATGACGGCATTGGAGAACGTGCTGATCGGCATGCATACCCAATTGCACTCGACTCCACTCGGAGCGCTGCTCAAATTACGATCCGTGAAGGTCGAAGAGCGGGCGGCGCGAAGCAAGGCGCGGGAGCTGCTCAAGTACGTCAGTCTGGCCGGAAAAGAGGAGGTGATCGCCAGAAATCTCTCGTACGGCGACCAGCGCCGCCTCGAAATCGCGCGCGCGCTGGCGAGCGAACCGCGGCTGCTTCTGTTGGACGAGCCGACAGCCGGCATGAACCCAAACGAGACTTCGCAACTGACGCGCTTTATTCGCCAGATCCGAACCGACTTCAATCTGACCATCCTGCTTATCGAGCACGACATGAAAGTTGTCATGGGTATTTCCGACACGGTTGCAGTTCTCGATCGTGGTCAAAAGATCGCCGACGGTCCACCAATCGAAGTTCAGCGGGATCCACGAGTCATCGAGGCATACCTCGGCAAGGCCGGCTCGGCCGCCGCCGCCGCCGGGATCAAGGAACGCTCAGAGGGCAATGGAGCCGATGCGGTAGGCGGCGCTCCGGCATGACGGCGATGCTCGACCTCACTGATGTCCACACCCATTACGGACACATTCACGCGTTGAAGGGCATAACGATCGAGGTCCAGCAGGGCGAAGTCGTAACCCTGATCGGATCGAACGGCGCTGGCAAGAGCACCACGCTCAAGACGATCTCAGGCCTACTTCATCCCACCACTGGTCAGATCACCCTGAACGGCAGTCGGATCAGCGGCATGCCTGCCCACAAGATCGTGGAGTTGGGCGTCGTTCAATCGCCCGAAGGCCGCCGCGTTTTTCCGAGGATGACCGTCCTGGAAAACCTGGAAATGGGTGCGTTCTCCAAGCGCAAGGTAGATCAGGCGGACCTGGATCGCGTTTTCCAGTTGTTTCCGCGCCTGAAAGAGCGCATTGCCCAGAAGGCTGGAACGCTCTCGGGCGGCGAGCAGCAAATGCTTGCGATTGGGCGGGCGCTCATGGCTCATCCGTCATTGCTGCTGCTGGACGAGCCGTCGATGGGGCTTTCCCCGATCCTGGTCGAGGCTATCTTTGCGATCATCAAGGAAATCAACGAACAGGGCACGACGGTGCTCCTTGTCGAGCAGAACGCCCTGATGGCCCTGGCGGTCGCTCACCGTGGGTATGTCCTCCAGACCGGGTCAATTGTGCTCAGCGACAACGCCGCGTCGTTGATGCAGAATGACATGGTGCGAAAGGCGTATCTCGGTGAGGAGTAGACATCGTGTGCCAGGGACTGACCGGTCCGACCCACGACGGGCAGGACGAGTGGTTTCTCGATAACCCGGCTATTCGAGCATTCATCGGCGAGGTCCAGCGAGTTCGGGCCGAGGAACCGGACCCGACGCATGTGCTATCGCTGATCGAGCCGGCGTTCCAGGAATTGCTGGCCGACCCCACCTGGCTGCCCGATCACTTTGCTGAGCCATCGGCCGAGAGTGGCATGGGCAGCGGCATCGGCATGTGGCTGCTCTACCGCGCGGGCGACGGGAACCTTGCCTTCTCGAGCCTCGTCGTGCCGCCCGGTGCGTCAACACCGGTTCACGATCACCTTGCCTGGGGCCTCGTCGGCCTCTACCGCGGTACGCAGGATGAGGTCGTGTTTACGCGGATTGACGATGAAACCGTCGACGGGGCCGCGACACTGGAAACGTTTCAGCACAACTCGCTTACGCCCGGTGACCTCTACCAGCTGCTCCCCGAGATTGACATTCATCAGGTGAAGACGACGTCTGAAGTGACGTCCGTCTCGCTGCATTTGCTCGGGAA
>DASQCG010000116.1:0-7060 GCA_035634825.1 Thermomicrobiales bacterium
ACCCCTGCTGGCAGCGATGTCAAGTGTCCCAGCCCCTCCCCTCCCAACTCTGTGGCTTCTTCCCAAGCACGCGCGACCTCGTCGTCAGTACTTGATGCTGATACAAGGTGAAAGAGCTCGGAACCAAGTCGAACAACCGTAAAAGGCGGGGCACCCGGGTACTCTTCGGGAAAATATGTATCTGACTCTCTGCCAAAAAATTCGTGAAAGAGGCCGACACGCCCCGATCTCTCGCTCGTGAAACCTCGAACCATGGCCCGCCAGCTATCATCCGGCCAAATAGAATTGGTGTTTGGCCGGTACCAACGGATTCGACCGCCGAGACTCAGTGGCTCACCTGTCGAGCTGGTAGGAACTGGTGCTCCTTGGCACCAAGCGCGAAACCTCCACCCCTCTCCCGCTGCAGCTACCACCTCTTCACGTAAATCAATGAGCGGTATGCCCTCATTGAGCAGGACAATGCATCGTCCAGAATCTGGCCCGTACCTACTGACAACACGTCTGCAGAACTCGCCGCCATAATCTTGAGCAAACCACTTGATGTATTCCAGTCCATCTTTGTCCAAGTGTTCACCTGTGTAATAGGACTTCACTTAACTCATGTGCTTTCTACGTTCTCGGAAACGCATCTCGACTAATGTACCCAATCTTAGACAATCTAAGGGAATGAACTTGGGGCACTTCTTGAACTTGGGGCACTTCTTGTGAGTCGACCAAGTTCAAAAAGGTGTGCAGCGTCAGTGGAAAGCGAGCGACTGTAAGCAGGCAGCGAATCAACCCGGGCCAATTTCAAGCCTCTCCCTCGTCCACTATCCTTCCCCCATGACCAGCATCCGCACCGTGACCGCCACCCGATACGTTGCCCCGCTTCGGGAGGGCGGCTCCCTGCCCGGGCTGATGGAGGCCGACGACCTCGGCACCTATGTCGTCAAGTACCGTGGCGCCGCCCAGGGCGTCCGCACCCTGATCGCCGAGCTGATCACCGGCGAGATCGGCCGCCTCCTCGGCCTGCCCGTGCCCGAGATCGTCTTCGCCGAGCTCGATCCCGTCTTCGCCAAGGCCGAGCCCGACCCCGAGATCCAGGACCTCCTCGCGGCCAGCAGCGGGCTCAACCTCGCGCTCGATTTCCTGCCCGGCTCCCTGCCCTACACCGTCGCCATGCAGCATCTCGTCGACCCCGGCCTCGCCGCCCGCGTTGTCTGGCTCGATGCCCTGACCACCAACATCGACCGCACCCCGCGTAACCCGAACCTGCTGATCTGGCACCGCAAGCTCTGGCTGATCGACCACGGCGCCTCACTCTACCTCCAGCACACCTGGACCGATGTCGAGACCCGCGCCCGCACGCCCTTCCCGCAGATCGCCGATCACGTCCTCCTCCCGATCGCCTCCTCGATCGCCGGGGCCGGCCGCGAGTTGAGACCGAAGATCACGCCTGAAGCCATCGAATCGATTGTCGCTGCCATCCCGGAGGATTGGCTGGCCGACCCCGCGCCGTTCGCGACCCCGGACGATCTCCGCCGGGCCTACTTCGACCTGATCCTGATTCGCCTCTCGGCCGCTGACGCCTTCGAGGCCGCCGCCGAGCAGGCCCGCCTCGGAGTCGCGGCATGAGCACCCCACGCGCCGCCCTCGAGTACTGTGTCCTCCGCGTCGTGCCGGATATCGAGCGCGGCGAGTTCCTGAACGTCGGCGTGGTCCTGATCTGCCGCAGCGTCCGCTTCCTCGACGCCCGCATCCACCTCGATCACGATCGCCTGCGCGCCCTCTGGCCCCAGATGCCGCCCGAGACGATCGAGCTGATCGAGGAGCACCTCGCCCTCATCCCCCTGATCTGTGCCGGCGACCCTGCCGGCGGCCCGATCGCCAAACTCGGCCTCGGCGAGCGCTGGCACTGGTTGACCGCCCCATCGAGCACCATCGTCCAGCCCGGCCCGATCCACACCGGCCTCTGCGACCACCCCACCGCCGACCTAAACCGCCTCTTCACCCGCCTCGTAACGAACGACATCGACAGCAACACGTCAAAACCCAAAACCTAAAACCCAACACCTGGTATGTAGCGTCGGCTACCCGTTTTCGGTAGCCGACGCCGTCCGCCGCCGAATCCCCCACCCATATAGTGAGTGCCACGTCGCAGCGCGGGACATCCCGTCCGGCGCGTGCGGAAGGAGTTTCCAGCGATGACCCAGCGCACCGACGGCGAGGGCAAGGCCGGCACGCACACTCACCCGGCCATCGAGCACTCCCACGATCACTGGCACGTCAGTCATCACCACAAGGGCGGCCCCGGCGACGATTTCGAGCACCGCGCCTACTGGCATACGCATCCGCACAACCACGCCGAGCTCACCCACAGCCACGACTACAGCCAGGCCGACGAAGAGCAGCATCACGACAAGGAGGCCCACATCCACGACCACACCGCGCCCACCCAGTCGCCGGCCTAGGAAGGAGCCGATCCATGCTCTTCTACTGCGAGTTCACCTGGTATCCCGGCGTCAGTCGCGAAGAAGTCGCCCAGCGCGTCGTCGAACAGCACGACCGCGGCAAGAACAACCCGGACCGGATCAAGGGCTGGTACAACCTCGTCGGCGGCGGCGCTGGTTTCCTCCTCGTCGACTACGACGATCCGGCCGAGCTGACCGCCTTCCTTCAGCCCTACATGGACCTGATCGGCTTCGATGTCCGGGCGGTCACCCAGAACGAGTACGCATCCACCATCGAACGCCTCCGCCATGTGGGCGGAGCGCGCGGAACGCTGAGTTAGCGAAAGGAAACCGACATGCGAGAGTCCGGAGGCGGCATCTACATCAGTGGAACCGTCATTGCCATCGTCCTGATCGTCCTCCTCATCCTCTGGCTGACCTAACCCCAGCCTGACCACCCAATCCACGAGCCCGGGCCAAAACCCGGGCTCGCCCCATCCCCGCAACCTCGCCAATTTCCGAAGGCCACCGTAGCCGGCTTTAGCCGGGTTCAGATTTCAGCCCGGGTCTTCAGGCCCGGGAGCCGCTTTTTCGTTCCCTTAACCCTCAACCCTTAACCCTTAACCCTCCACCCCCCACCGTAGCCCACTTCCATTCTCGTGTACGTCAAACTAATGTAGGATGTACCCATCACAGCACCGCATTGCACCGCGACAGCCGGCACGCATCGATCTGCACCCCGGCGTCATATCGCGGTAGGATGTGTTTTCGCAGTTTGAATATTTCGTCCGTCTCAGCGGGGAGGGAGAAACCGGGAAACAGCGCAACGTCGGAAACAGGCGGAGGCACGCCGGTGTGCCCGCCTCGGTATCTGCCGAACACCCCGCGCCAGAGCGGGACAGGAGGAGACAGTCAACGATGACGCAGAACGACGAGCGGATTCGGCGCCTCATTGATGAGGCAACCCGGCTCAGATACTCCAGACGCCAGATCTTCCGCAGCGGCGCCGCCCTCGGCCTCTCCAGCGCCGGCATTGCCACGGTCCTCCGGTCCACCGGCGCCGCGGCCGCCCCACGCCCCACCCGCTATCAGGAAAAGGCCAAGATCACCATCCTCGCCGGCTCCTACTTCGTGCCTGAAGCGCAGGACTTCTTCGTCAAGCAGGTCACCGACTGGGGCTCCCAGAACAACACCGATGTCACCTGCGACTTCGTCAACTGGCCCGATATCCAGGCCAAGATCAGCGCGGCGGTCGAAAGCGGCGCCGGGCCGGATATCTTCGAGATGCGCGAGGCCTGGCAGTACCTCTACTACGAGCAGATGACCGACCTCAACGACATCGCCATGAAGCAGGGCGACGCCGCCGGTGGCTACTACGACTGGGTCAAAAACACCGCCAGCGTCGACGGCAACTACTACTCGATCCCGGTCGGCACATCGGCCTCCGCCTTCGCCTACCGGATCAGCTACTTCGAACAGGCCGGCGTCCAGGATGCCGCCAACAACTTCCCCAAGACCTGGGAGGAGTTCTTCGCCGCCGGCAAGAACCTCAAGGCGATGGGCAAGCCGTTCGGCCAGGCCCTCGGCCATAGCACCGGCGACCCGCCGAACTTCGCCTACCCCTACATGTGGTCCTACGGCGCCATGGAGGTCGAGGAGGACGGCAAGACCGTCGCCTTCAACAAGGACACCTTCGTCGAGGGCATGAATATCTTCATCCAGGCCTGGAAAGACGCCTACGACGAGACCGGCCTGACCTGGGATGACGGCGTGAACAACCGTGCCTTCCTCTCGGATCAGATCTCCGGCACGTTCAACGGCAGCAGCATCTACATCGCCGCCCAGAACGCCAAGGCGGGCGCATCGACCACCGACTACGAGGTCGTGGTCGACCCAGCCGACATCACCCACGGCGGCTTCCCCGAGGGACCGGCCGGGCGCTTCAACGCGCTCAACAGCATGTCCTACGGGCTGATGAAGTACGCCAAGTCGCAGGATGCCGGCAAGGCCCTGCTCGAATACTGGACCTCGACCGATCCGTTCACCGCCTGGCTCGAAGCGCAGAAGGGTTACATCATCCCGCCGGCCTCGAGCTACGCCTCGAACGCGGTCTACACCGCCGATCCGAAACTGGCGCCGTACCTCGACGTCGTCAACTACGGCCGCAACAAGGGCTTCGCCGGACCGGCCAACCAGAAGGCAGCCGATGCCGGCGCCCAGTACGTCGTGGTCGATACCTTCGCCAAGGCCGTCCAGACCGGCGATGCGAAGGGCGCGATCGAGGACGGCGCGAACCTGCTCGAGCGCATCTACGGCCGCTAGGCCAATCGCGAGCGATAACCCCCGGGCGACGGTCGGCTCCGGCCCCCGTCGCCCACGGTTCCTCGTTTGAAGGGAGCGACCGTGGCGATCAGGACAGCACCGGCAACTGCAGAGTTGTCAGGGGGAGTGGGCCGCTCGCCCCGATTCGCCTCGCTCGCCCGGCGAGAGGCCATGCTGGCCTATGCCCTGATGCTGCCGGGCGCGCTGGTCCTGATCCTCTTCATGGCCTACCCCTTCTTCCTCGGCATCTGGCTCTCGCTGACCGATAAGCGCGTCGGCAGAGCCGCGTACGACTTCGTCGGCCTCGACAACTACCGCTGGTACTGGCACGACGAGATCTTCCGCCAGACGGTGAAGAACACCTTCATCTACGGCTTCGGCACCGTGCCGTTCAAGTTGATGCTGGGTCTCGGTTTGGCCCTGCTCCTGAACGAGCGCTTCCGGGGCAGCCGGTTCGCGCGGGCCGGGTTGCTACTGCCGTGGATCGTCCCGACGGCGATCAGTAGTCTCGCCTGGCTGATGATCTTCGATCCTTTCCTGAGCCCGATCTCGCTGGCGCTCAAGGACTGGGGCCTGATCAGCGGCAACATCAACTTTCTCGGCACCCCGTGGCATGCGCGGGCTTCGCTCTGCCTCGCCAACGTCTGGCGCGGCATCCCCTTCTTCGCCATCTCGATCCTGGCCGGCCTGCAGGCCGTGCCGGATGACCTGCACGAGGCCGCCGCGCTCGACGGCGCTAATGCCTGGCAGCGCTTCTGGTCGGTCACATACCCAGTGATCCGCAACATCGTGCTGATCACCACGCTCTTTTCGATCATCTGGACCTTCGCCGACTTCCAGCTGATCTATGTCATCACCAAGGGCGCGCCGCTCAACTCGACGCACGTCTTCGGCACCTACTCCTACGACCAGATGCGCGTCGGCTACCTCGGCGACGCCGCCACCATCTCGCTCTACATGTTCCCGATCCTGAGCGTCTTCGCCATCATCATGCTCCGCTTCGTCCGAAAGGAGGACTGATGGTGGAACAGGTTTTAGGTTTTAGGTCCTGGGTTTTAGGTCTTGGGTTTTCGGGATTCGGTTCTCGGTTTTCGGTTTTCGGGACTGGGAAACGGAAAGCCGAAATCGAAACACCAACGTCCAACGACCAACGTCCAACGACCAGGACTGACTACCGGCCACTGGCTACTGACTACGCTTACCGTTCCCTCAACCCTCAACCCTCAACCCGGAGGTGACTCCGTAATGGCCATGGTCGGCTCCAACACCTTCGCCAAGCGCCTGATCCGGATCCATATCCCGCTGCTCTTCTACGCCGTTTTCCTGCTCTTCCCCTTCGCCTGGATGATCATCGTCTCGGTCAAGCCGGACCAGGATCTGCTGAACACGAAGATCAACCCCTTCGCGTTGCCCAGGGTCACCTTCGACCACTATCGCTACCTGTTCGAGGAGACCAAATTCCTGCGCTGGGCGTGGAACACCTTCGTCGTGACCATCGCCGCGACGATCCTCTCGCTGTTCTGCAGCATCCTGATCGGCTATGCCCTCGGCCGGTTGCGCTTCCGGGGCGGCACATTCCTGGGCCTGGCCATCTTCCTGGCCTATCTCGTCCCGCCGACCCTGCTCTACATCCCACTTTCGCGGGTAGTCGCGGAGTTCCATCTCTACAATCGCTACTGGTCGCTGATCTTCACCTACCCGACCTTCCTGATCCCCTTCGCCAGCTGGCTGCTGATGGGGTACTTCCGCACCATCGCGCGGGACCTCGAGGACGCCGCCATGGTCGACGGCGCGACCAGGCTCCAGGCCATGCGCCAGATCGTCCTGCCCCTGGCCATGCCCGGCATCCTCTCGGCCGGCATCTTCTGCTTCACCCTGGGGTGGAATGAGTTCCTGTATGCCCTCGTCTTCATGGGCAGCGGCGAGATGAAAACCATCCCGGTCGGCGTCGTCAGCGACCTGATCCGGGCCGACGTCTACTTCTGGGGCAGCCTCATGGCCGCCGGTATATTAGGAAGCGTCCCCGTAGCCATCGCCTACAGCTTCTTCGTAGACAACTACATCAGCGGCCTAACCCAAGGCGCCACCAAGGGGTAGCTCGCCCGGCTTGGCCGAGGCTTCAAGTGAACTGAAGGGAAAGCCAACTCCGGGATCATCAGCGCTTGGGCGGACGCCCGTGCGCGAGAGGAAACCCGGGGAATACCGTTAAATCCTAGGACTTGGGGCTGACAGAGTAAAGCTATGGGAGAATCGATTTACGCTGACGCTCTAGAACGAGATCAGCAAATTCCTTGAGATTCATCAGCCAC
>DASQCG010000117.1:0-2448 GCA_035634825.1 Thermomicrobiales bacterium
TCGAAGGCCGGGTTGTCGCTGATGAAGATCGGCCGGCCGGTGCAGACCGACTGCAGCCATTGCTCGAACGCGGTGAAGACCACCACCGGGTCGAACCCCCGGCCCGTCACTTCGGAGAGGTGCGGATTGTCATGCCGGGGAACTGACTCGATCAGGATCCCGTGGAACGTCTCGCGCGTCCGATATTCGACCGCTCCGAACTCGGTCAGCTCGCCCTTGCCCGGGCACGGACCGGTAGCCTCGCAATCGACAAACACCAGGCTGAAGCGCGGATCATCAACGTTCATTGCTCGACGACCACCAGTCCGGGCGATGGTTCGACCACCTCCCGGCTTGTCCCCACGTCGTACCGGAACCGGCGGGTCAGTGCGACCGAGCCAACGATCACCAGCCCGGCGATCGTCTCCGCCCAGCCGATCGACTCGCCGAGCAGGAGAGCGGACCAGATCAGTGTCAACACCGGCTGCGCAAGCTGAAGCTGCCCGACTCGCGCGATTCCGCCCAATGCCAGACCCCGATACCAGGCGAGAAAGCCAAGGTACATGCTCACGAACGAGACATACGCCAGCCCGAGCCACTCGCCGGCACTTGCATGCCAATCCACAGTCGGGACATCGGCGATCACGAACGGCAGGAGGATCGGCGCCGCGATGACCACTGCCCAGGAGATCACCCGCCACCCGCCGATCTCCCGGCTCAACCGCGCGCCCTCCGCGTACCCAAACGACGCCGCAACGACCGCGCCGAGCAGCAGCGCGTCCTCCCATTGCGGCTTCCCGGCGCCCTGCACGATCGCGAAGATCAGCACCGCGACCATCCCGACCAGCACTGCGCCCCAAAACGCGCGTGGCGGTCGTTCCCGCGCCAGCAGCACACCGAATGCCGCCGTTGCCGCGGGCAGCAGGGCGATCACGATCGCCCCATGCGCGGATGGCACATGCTTGAGCGCGTACGAGGTCAGGACCGGAAAGCCGACGACGACACCGGCGCCGATCATGAGCAGCGAGCGCAGATGCTGACGCCCCGGAAACGGCTCCCGCCGGATCAGCAGCACGATAGCGGCCAGGATCGCCGCACCTTCGGCCCGCCCGAGACTGAGCATGATCGGGCCAAACGCCGGCACCGCTACCTTCGTCGCCGGCAGCGAAAAGCTGAACGCGAGCACGCCGATCAGGCCGAACAGCAAGCCTTCCTGATCCCGCGTCAACCGGTTGCCCACGTCACCCCCGTTGCTCAATTCCCCAGGAAGTAGTCCTCGCAGGCAATCCCGTCCCCATCCTTGTCGATCACGTCGGCAATCTCCGGATAGAGCGCCAGGAAGTCCTGCGCATCGTCGAAGGTATCGAAGAAGGAGCAGACCGCCTCTTCGTCATCGACCGGGGTCTTCGTGCGGTCGATCGGCGTCTTGTCCGGACCGGTATCGGGGTTCTCCTGGTTCGGGTCCATCGACACCGATGCATCGCAGTAGAGCCACATCCCGCGCGCTTCCGCGATGGCTGATCGCTCTGCCTCGTCGAGCTCGCGCTGGTATTTCGTGTCCGGCTTGTAGGTCTTGGCGAGCGCGTAGCCCTCCTTGACCAGGTCCTCGTTCAGGAAGTGGACTTTGCCATCGAGCTTCGAGACGATCCAGACGTAGCGCAGCAGCCGGCCGTTACGGTCCCGGTCGCTGACATCCTTCGAGAGCCAGATCTCTTTCGCGTCGAGCAGCAGTCCCTCGCTGCGGGTACTCGCTTCCTTGCCATAGCACTCGGGGTGGTTGCCGTAGCTGTAGTTCGTCTCCGGCGTGTCGATGCCGATCATCCTGATCCGTTCTTCGCGCCACTGATCGTTGTCCTGCATCACCCGCGCATCGAACGTGTCGCCATCGATCGACTCGATGTACTCGGCCGGCACCGCATCATCCGGGATCTCCCAGACCTTCGGCGACCGCGCCGCATCTGCCGGCCACGCCGAAATCAACAACCCCGCCAGCAGCACCAGCACCACGAACAAGGACCGAAACCGCAAGAAGCGTGAAACCCGCACCAAGCGACCAACCTCCAAGCGAAACTAACCTGCTCTAATCCTATCCCGTCACGAAGACGGTGCGAGAGTGGGCGCTGTCACCGGAAACCATCGTCTCGGCACCGCCCGAATGTCGTTAGTCTGGCTCGCCCGGCGCTAAAACACCGAGCTACATAGGGATAATCCTGCTAAAGCAGGCTGGACGTGGTTGGTCAGGTCCCATCGATTCGCTCCAGTGTGGCAATCAGGGTGCCGTCTGCGTGGCGTTTCGCCTGATTGTTCACGTACTCGATGACCGTCGGAAGTCCGCGATCGGTGAGGCTCAGTGCACCGTATTCAGCTTGCCATCGAAACTCCGTGGCTGATTGGCGCCCACTGTTGATTGCGTGTGAGGTTCCGCTCTTGAATCGTCGCATTGCTTCGGATACTGCGATGCTGGGTGGA
>DASQCG010000118.1:0-4456 GCA_035634825.1 Thermomicrobiales bacterium
ATCGACAGCATCGGCTTGCAGTACCTGGCGCAGACGGGCGCCGAACGGGTCATCGCCGACCGCGCCGCAAAACGCGCTCGGCACACCCAGGCGCCGCAGCGCGACCGCGACATTGGCCGGCGCGCCGCCCGGCCGGGCCACAAATTCGGCGGCATCCTCGAGCGTCGGCGAACCGTCCGACACGATCATGTCGATCAGCACTTCACCCAGGCTGAGAACTGAGGATGTCTGCGCCACAGCGTCAGTCGCCGGCGAGTCGGGTCGCGGCCGCGCCGTTGCTGGCGTCGCGGCGAACTTCGTCGACCGCCGGCACGCTTTCAATCTTGTGGAGCACGCGGCTGAGCTGGGACACGTTTTCGACTTCGATCGTGATCCGCAAGCTGACGGTGCGGTCGTCATTGGTCACGGTCTGGACGTAGAGGATGTTGACCTTCTCGTCCGCCAGGAGCGTGCTGATGTCCTTGAGCAGGCCGACCCGGTCCCAGGCGCGGACCATGATGTTGACCGGATAGGTCTCGCCGGCCTTGGACCCCCATGTGACCTGGATCAGCCGCTCCGGATCGGGCAGGTTGACGAGGTTCGAGCAATCGGCCCGGTGAACTGTGATGCCCCGGCCTCGCGTGACATAGCCGACGATCGCGTCGCCGTTGACCGGCTTGCAGCAGGTCGCCAATGAGGTCAGCAGGTCGCCGACACCCATCACGTCCAGCCGCAGCGGAACGCGCGGCTTCGGCACGTGCGGCGTGTCCGAAAGGACCTTCTTGGTCTCGGACTCCCCGAGCCGGGATGCGATCAACTGCGGCGAGATCGCGCCGTAGCCAATCGCGGCAATCATGTCCTCGACCTTGTTGTAGCGCGGGAAGTGCTTGTGGATGTCCTCCGGCTTGAGGTCGACACCGAGGCGGCGGAGCTCCTTCTCCAGGATCTCCTTGCCCTGCGCCAGGTTCTCTTCACGCTCCTGCCGCCGGAACCATTGCCGGATCTTCTCCTTGGCCGACGCCGTCGTCAGATAGCCGAGATCCTCCCGCAGCCAGTCCCGGCTGGGGCCGAGCTTCGTCTTGCTGGTCGAGATCTCGACGACCTGCCCGTTCTTGAGCTTCGTATCGAGCCGAACCAGTTGATCGTTGACCTTGGCCCGCACGGTGTGGTGGCCGACCTCGGTGTGGATGCGATAGGCGAAGTCCAGTGGAGTCGCGCCGGCCGGCAGCTCGATGATGTCCCCCTTCGGCGTGAAGACGTAGATCATCTCTTCGAGGACGTCGGACTTGACCGTCTCGACGAAGTCCTCGGCGTCATTCATCTCCGCCTGCCACTCCAGCATCTGCCGGAGCCACGCCACCTTGGCTTCCACCTTGGCGTCGGCCTTCTTGCCTTCCTTATAGCGCCAGTGCGCGGCCACGCCGAATTCGGCGATCTCGTGCATGCGCTGGGTGCGGATCTGGATCTCGAGCGCGTGCCCCTCCGGACCGATTACGGCCGTATGCAGGCTGCGGTACATGCTCTGCTTTGGCGTCGCGATATAGTCGTCGAACTCACCCGGAATCGGATGCCACATCGAATGGATGATGCCGAGGACGCCGTAGCAATCCTTGACCCGGTCGTCCGGGATGATGCAGCGGATACCGATGACGTCGTAGATCTCTTCGAATGTCCGCTGCTTCTGCCGCATCTTCCGGTAGACCGAATAGATGTGCTTCGTCCGCCCGGTCAGCTCGACCTCGATCCCTTCGGCCAGGATCGCGTCCTTCAGGTCCTGCATGACGCGGGCGATGTAGCCAGCCTGGTCCCGCCCACGCGCCTCCAGACTGTTCTTGATCGCCTTGTACGCCTCGGGTTGGAGATAGCGGAAGGCGAGATCTTCCAGCTCCGACTTGAACTGCCAGATACCGAGCCGGTTCGCGAGCGGCGCGTAGATATCCATCGTCTGCTGCGCGATCTCTACCTGCTTCTCGCGCGCCATGTGGTCGAGCGTGCGCATGTTATGCAGGCGGTCGGCCAACTTGATCAGGACCACGCCGATGTCGTCGATCATAGCCAGGAACATCTTGCGCAGGTTTTCGGCCTGGACCGCGCGCTCGCGGGTGGCCTGGTCGCCGTCGCCGGTCCACGGGATTTGACCCAGCTTCGTCACACCGTCGACCAGGAGGGCGACCCTATCGCCGAACTCCGCCCGCACGGTATCGAGGCTGACCGCGCTGTCCTCGACGACGTCGTGCAGAAGCGCGGCAATGATCGCCTCGGTGTCGACGGACATGCGGGATAAAAGAATGGCCACCTCAATCGGGTGGACCACATACGGCTCTCCAGATTTGCGCACCTGCCCGGCGTGCCACTCGATCGAACGGTCGACAGCGCGTTCGACGATTTCCGGCACGTTGCCGTCGTTGTGTTGGGCAAGCTCGGTGCGCAGCCGGGATCGCGCCGCTTCGATCAAATGCTCGGCAGGCAGACTGACCGGCGGTCGAAGCGTCGGGGACTGTGAATCGTTGTCCGACGCCGATTGGTCAGTGATCAGCGTGGCCTTGCTCGTGCCCGGCATTGGATTTCCTTGGTCCCGTCGGAAAACAGCCAATCCCCGACGGGGTGATCCGACGATGTGTGAAGTGTAGGTTTTGCCTAAATTTCAGTCAATCTGTGCGAAAGACTGTCGGTCCTGCCTAATCCGACTGCCGGGGATCAAGCGCATCGCGCAGGCCGTCGCCCAGGAAGGTAAATGATAGCGTTGTCAGCGCCACAGCAATGCTCGGCGCGAGCAGCATCCAAAGCTGCGAGTTGTAGGTCTTTGAGCCATCGAGAATCATCTGGCCCCAGCTTGTTGGGAATGGAGCGTTGAGGTTCACATCCGGCCGCACGCCGACGCCGAGATAGCTCAGGATCGCCTCGCTGATGATCGCACCCGGGACGATGAAGGCCCCGGCCACGATGATCGGTCCGAGTGAATTCGGCAGGATATGGCGCGTGATCAGGCGGAACCTGCCTGCTCCCGACGTCCGCGCCGCTTCGACGAACTCCTTCTCCTTGAGCGACAGGGTCTCGCCGCGGACAAGTCGCGCCACGCCTGTCCAATTCACGATCGACAGGCTGATGAAGAGCAGCACGAGTCCGTTCAGCAGCTTCCCAAAGCCGGTGTCGCCGAACGAGATCTGCATGATGATGGCCAGCAATAGTGCTGGAAAGGCATAGACCACATCGGTGATGCGCATCAACAGGTTATCGACGCGACCTCCCGCAAATCCGGCAATCAATCCGACCGGCACGCCGATCAACAGAATGACCGCCATCGGGATGAAACCGACCACGAGCGAGACCCGGGTGCCGTAGACCAACCGGCTGAAGACGTCGCGACCGACCGCATCTGTGCCGAGCGGGTACTCCCAGGTTCCGTCCTTCTTGGGATTCGGATGATCAACCCATGCGGCCTGGCGTAAGGTGCCGGCAACAGCGACATCCGTCTTGACCGGGTTGTGTGGCGCGATCACCGGCGCAAAGATGGCCACCACCAGCAGGAAAAACAGGAATACAAGCGCCGACATTGCCATCACGTTCTTGCGCAAGCGCCGCCAGGCATTGCTCCAGAGCGAGCGCTGCGGACGAAGTGCAGTCAGTGGCGAATCGGCCGCAACATGCAGGCTCGCCGGTGCGGAGGCCAAGGTCGGCGTCGGCGCGGTGTCGGTTAGCTCAGTGCTGCTCATCGTCGTCGGATCCGTGGGTCAATGAACCCGTAACTCAAGTCCACCAGGACGTTTGCGAGCGCGATCAACACCGCGTAGAAGACGGTTAACCCCATGATTACCGAGTAATCGCGCTTGCCGATTGCGGTCACGAATTCCTTGCCGATTCCCGGCGCATTGAAAATCGTCTCGATGATGATCGAGCCGGTAACCAGATCCGCCGCCGCGGGGCCGATGATCGTGATCACCGGGATCAGCGCGTTCCGCATCATGTGCCGTGGCACCACGATGCTTTCCCGCAGGCCCTTGGCGCGGGCGGTGCGGACGTAGTCGTCCTTCATCACCTCGAGCATGCTCGTTCGGGTGAGGCGAGTGATGTACGCAGTCGTCCCCAGGCCAAGCACGATGCCGGGAAGTATGTATGCCGTGCTGAATAGCCCTTCCCATGCCTCCGGCCGCTTGATCGGCGAGACATGGAACTGCCGGCTCATAAATATCAGCAGTATCAGCCCGCTCACAAAGGTGGGAACCGAAATGCCGATGGTCGAGGTCAACAAACTCAGGTAATCGACCCAGGTGTTTTGCCGGAGCGAGGCGATGATCCCCAATGGGACACCGACAACGACCGCGAAGATGATCGCAACCAGGCCGATTCGCGCCGAGACTGGGAACTGCGAGATGATGACGTCCCGCACCGTCTCCGTCCCCCGGGACGCGTAGGTCGGACCAAATTCCAGCGTGAAAACCCCGCCGAGGTAATTGAAGAACTGGCTGTCAAAGAAGGC
>DASQCG010000119.1:0-21202 GCA_035634825.1 Thermomicrobiales bacterium
CATGCAGGTACGCGGCGAGGAAGAGGATCAGACCGATCTTGATCAGCTCTGACGTCTGGATCTCGAATGGTCCGACCCCCAACCAGAGGCGCGCGCCATACCGCTCTCGACCGGCGACGAGCGTCACGAAAAGCAAACCAATCGAGCCGACGACCGTCAGGTACTTGTACCGTCGCAGGAATGACCAAAACGGGAACCAGCGTCCTGTCACCACCATCACGATGATCGAGAGCAAGACGTAGACCGTGTGCCGTCCGGAGAGATTGCCGAGGTTCGAGTCCGGACCACCAATATCGGGTTGGAGCCGGTGCATCGTCACCGCGCCGGCGGCTAGGAGGAGGGCGCAGACCGGAAAGATGATGTCGTCGCCCGCCATCCGGGCCACGCTCCAGACGATCGGCACGAGCAGGAGGGCAGCCGCCAGAACCGCCGCCGATTGCAGTTGCCCGGTCGATATGGTCGGGATCGTGTGTTCATTCGCCCAGCTGGCCGCGTACCCACAGCAGAGAAGCGCGGCTGCGAAGAGGGTCAGGCCAAGTTCTCGATGGAGCCGCCAGAACACCACTTAACTCTTGAAGTACTTGCCGGCGATGACCGAGAGGCGTTTTCGCTGTTCCGCCGGGATGCGATCCGATGCAGTGATGATCGCATTCGCGAGGGCAGTCGGACAGGTACACGTCGAGGGCCAATCGAGTCCGCCATTCAGAAGTGACAGCACCACCTTTTTGGCGTTGGCTGCATTCCGATGCAGGTACTCGACCACCTTTTCGACCGAGACGTGGCCCTCGTCTTCGTGCCAGACATCGAAGTCGGTCACCATGGCGAGCTGTACATAATGCAACTCTGCCTCACGTGCCAGACGAGCCTCTGGCATCGCCGTCATGCCGATGATCGCTGCGCCCCACGAGCGATACAGCTCCGATTCGGCGATGGTCGAGAACTGCGGGCCCTCGATGGCGACGTAGGTTCCGCCGCGCTGAACGGAAATCCCGGCGTCCTCCGCGCGGCTGATCAGGCAACTCGCGAAGTCCGGGCAAAAGGGATGGGCGATACCGACGTGCGCCACCACGCCATGTTCGAAGAAAGTGCGATCGCGGTGGATCGTCCGGTCGATGATTTGGTCCGGGCAGACGAGCGTCAGAGGCGGATAGCGCTCGGTCAGGCTGCCGACCGCGCTGACACTGAGCAGGTGGGTGACGCCGAGCTGCTTCATCGCGTGGACGTTGGCGCGGTACGGCACTTCGGTCGGGTTCAGGTAGTGGCCGACTCCATGCCGCGGGAGGAAAACGATCTCACGGTCACCGACGCGGCCGAGGATCAGATCGTCGCTGGGATTGCCGAATGGAGTCTCCACGCGTTCCTTGCGGACGTCCGTCATCTGCTCGATGTCATAGAGTCCGCTGCCGCCGATCACGCCAAGCTTGGTCACAGGTTACCCCCACTATCCAGATTACGGGCGTGATGGTATACTGGTTCGCTGTGACAATTCGAGCGTGCAGCAGATTCACGTGTGTCTTGAGGCAGAGGGAGCTCCGCCGGAATGGCGTTAGTTAAAGAGCAAAAGAGCGAGATTATCAGCCAGTACCGGATTCACGACGGGGACACGGGCTCGCCCGAGGTTCAGGTCGCGGTCCTGACCGAGCGGATCAACCAGTTGACCGATCACCTCCGGAGCAATAGGCACGACCATCACAGCCGCCGCGGGCTGCTGCAGATGGTCGGCAAGCGCCGGCGGCTGCTCGCCTACATGAACAAGAAGGATCCGGAGCGTTATCGCACCGCGATCGCTCGGCTGGGGCTCCGCAAATAAGCGGCTCCGCCTGGCAAAACCCCGCACCACGTCGCATTATGTGCGGCGCGATTCGGCAGCACTTCTTCGACAACGACGCGAATCCCGGTGGAGTTCGACCTTCGCCGGGTTTTGTTGTGTCGCGCATGTCACAAAGGAGAGCCGCCTACTGACGTAAAACTTGTTAACGACCCGGCGCTTGTGGCGAGAGAGGCATTGGAGCGCGGAGGGCGCAATCACCACCGGCCTTCGCACTCCAGTTCCTTTCTCCCCGGCGCCACCAGTCAATTGAATTGCCGCATGTCCGCAATTCGGCGGCAGCGGAACTTTGGTGGAGAAGAACAACAAAATGAGTACCAAGACTGCAGGCCCAGTGACCAAATCACTGGAAATCGCCGGTCGTACCTTGACGATAGAGCACGGCCTCCTGGCCGAGCAGGCCAGCGGCGCCGTCACGATCCGATACGGCGATACGATGCTGCTCGTGACCGTTGTCGGAGTCCGCGAGCCCAAGGAGAATGCCGCGTTTTTCCCGCTCTCCGTCGACTTCGAAGAGCGAATGTACGCCGCCGGTAAGATCCCGGGCGGTTTCATCAAGCGCGAGGGCCGTCCGACCGAGAATGCGATCCTTTCGGCTCGGATGACCGACCGCCCAATTCGTCCGCTCTTCCCGAAGGGATACATGTCCGAAGTGCAGGTCGTTTCGACTATCCTTTCGGCCGACCAGGAGAATGACCCCGGCATCTTGTCGATCATCGGTGCGTCGACTGCCCTTTCGATCTCGCCGATTCCGTGGGAGGGACCGGTTGGCGCGGCACGGATCGGCCTGGTTGACGGCACGCTGGTTGTCAACCCGACCTTTAGCGATCTCGAGAACAGCAAGCTCGACATGATCGTCGCCGGCACTGCCGACGCGATCGTCATGGTCGAGGGCGAGTCCGGTGAGATCTCTGAGGAGCAGCTGCTCGAGGGCATGATGCTCGCGCATGAGGAGATCAAGCGGATCTGCGCTTTCCAGCAGGAGCTCGTCGGAGAAGTCGGCAAGGACAAGTGGGAGTACGCGGCGCCGGTCAAGGATGAGGCGCTGATGGACGATGTTCGCGGCTTCCTTGGCAATCGCCTGATCGACTCCGTCAACAACCCCGACAAGGTCATGCGCCTCGAAGGGACGAATGAGCTCGAACTGGAGCTGCGCCAGCACTTCGCTGTCGCGCCAGAAGGCGGAGAGGCGAAGTACACGCCGGCCCAGATCAGCGAGGCGTTCGATTCTCTCCTCAAGGAAACCGTTCGCAGCGCGATCCTCGATAGTGGCACCCGCCCGGACGGCCGCAAACCGACCGAGATTCGACCGATCTGGTCGATGACTGGATATCTCCCGCGAGCACACGGTTCGGCGATCTTCACCCGCGGCCAGACCCAGGTGATCTCGGTGACGACTCTTGGTACGGCTTCGGATGAGCAGCGGCTCGACTCGATCAGCCCGATCGAGAACAAGCGGTACATGCACCATTACAACTTCCCGCCGTACAGCGTCGGCGAGGCCCGATTCATGCGCGGCCCGAGTCGGCGCGACATTGGTCACGGCGCGTTGGCCGAGCGGGCGCTCCTGGCGGTCCTCCCAACGGAGGAGGAATTCCCGTACGCGGTCCGCGTTGTCTCCGACGTCGTCAGCTCGAACGGTTCGAGCTCAATGGCGAGCGTCTGCGGCAGCACGATGTCGCTGATGGACGCAGGTGTGCCGATCCGCAAGCCGGTCGCCGGTGTCGCGATGGGCCTGGTCACCGATGATTCCGGTCGGTACACGGTTCTGACTGACATCCAGGGCCTCGAGGATCACCTTGGCGACATGGATTTCAAGGTCGCCGGCACTGCCGATGGCGTGACTGCGGTCCAGATGGACATCAAGGTCAAAGGGTTGACCGCCGACATTCTGCGGCAGGCGCTCTCGCAGGCATTTGAAGGCCGGCAGTTCATCCTGGGCAAGATGCTCGAGACGATCTCCGAGCCCCGCGCTGACATCTCACAGTTCGCACCTCGAATCACGCAGATCAAGATCAACCCGGACAAGATCGGCCTGCTCATCGGCCCGGGTGGCAAGAATATCCGCGCCCTGCAGGAGGAGACCGGCGCCAAGATCGACATTGCCGACGACGGCACGGTTTCGATCGCCTCGGTCGACAAGAAGAGCACTGATGACGCAATCCAGCGCATCAAGGGCATGACCGACGAGATCAAGATCGAGGTCGGCGAGATCTACACCGGCAAGATCGTCGGAATCCAGACCTACGGCGCGTTTGTCCAGCTCATGCCGGGCAAGGACGGCCTGGTCCACATCTCCGAGCTCTCGGAGGATCCGTCGGTCCGCGTCAACAAGGTCGAGGATCTCTTCAACCTCAACGACGAGATCACGGTGATGGTGACCGATGTCGCGCCGAACGGGAAGGTCAGCCTTTCCCGCCGCGCGGCGATCACCGGCGAGATGCCGCCGCCGAAGACCAACGATCGCGGCCCGCGCGGCGGTGGCGATCGGGGACCGCGCCGGGATGGTGGCGATCGTGGCCCACGGCGCGATGGCGACCGGGATCGAGATCGCGGACCGCGCCACGACGGCGACCGGCAGCCGAGTCAGCGTGCGGAGTCCGATAGTGAAGTTGGCACCCGTCGCGAGAGCGATCGCCGTGACGATGGCGACAAGGGCCGACCGGCCTGGTAGTCGACCATTCATCGAAGCGCACGGAAACGGGGCGGCAGGATCATCCTGCCGCCCCGTTTTCGCGTTTCAGGGTTGGGTCAGTTCCCGGCTTCTTCGGTTTGGTATTCGGAGACCGAAGTCATGAAGTCGGCGACCGTGTTGGATCTGCCCGCCACTGCGAAAAACACCACGCAGAGGATGATGCATCCGAGAATCAGGCCGAGCGTAATCCAGAGCCATCGGCGCCGGCGCGGTTCTTCCGGCGGCATCATGTAGCCGGGCGCCCATCCCTGCCGGGCAGGGTCATATCCCGCCGGAGGTGGCGGTGGATAACCAGGTAGTGGCGGTGGTGGATATCCGGACGTCGGGGGCGGCGGTGGATATCCGGACGGCGGTGGAGGCGGTGGAAAGCCGGGCGGCTGCGGCGCTGAGGGATAGCCTGGCTGCTGGGGGGATGGAGATGGCGGAAATCCGGGTGGAGGAGGAAGGGACGGTTGGCCGGCCGTCGGCGCCTCTGCCTGAGGCGGCGTCGGCTCCACGTTCCGCAGATCAGCCCCGCATTGATAGCAGAACCGGCTGCCGGGCTCGTTCATGGTCCCGCAGTTGGGACACTTGATCACTTGACCCTCCCTCACGTATTCAGGCGTTCGGGGCACTCCCCAGGGGTGCGACCCGTGATGTGTGTCGCAGGACGAGAAGCATGATCGCTCCGATCAGCACTGCGAACCAAAGCGTAGCAAAACGGATGATCAGAGTGGCTGTTATTGCCATCGATTCGGTCATTTTCGGGTCTTTGACCAGCACCAGCAGCATCCCGGCAACGCTCGCATCGGCCACACCGAGTCCCCCCGGCAGCATCGAGATGCCACCGGCAAGCGACGACACCGCAAGGACGAAGATCGCAATCATCAGCAGCGACCCGGTCGCCGGCATGCCCAGTCCGACGAGGACCAGGAAGAAGGCCAGGCACTCGCCGATCCACGAGACGACCCCCAGAGTCGTACCGCGGGTCAGCAGCGCGGGCGAGAGCAGATGTGTGGTTGCATCAAGGAACGACTCGGCAAGGTGCGCGACCCGTTTCAGGATTGGCAGGCGCTGGATCAACCGGACGACCGCGGCGAGGAAGCGTGGCTGCCGCATCAAAATCAGCGCGATTGCGGCTGCTACGACGATCGCGCCAACGAATACCCGGCCGTAACTGAATTGCGTCGCTCCGATCAGGGCCAGGACCAGCATTGCCAGTCCGTCGGTTCCACGCTCGGCCACCACGGCGCCGCTGACCCGCTCGACCGGGGCGTCGGTCTCTCTCCGCACGAAGAACGCCTTGATGACCTCACCGACCTTGCCCGGGGTGACGCTCATGGCAAAGCCGGACAGGAAGATCGGTAGACCGCGCGATCGCGGGATGTGCGGGACGCCGAGCGCTTCCAGGTAGATCTCCCACTTCCGGAAGCGCCACCAATAGTTCCAGATGGTCAGTCCGAAGATCGGGATCAGGTAGGCCCATTTGAACTGGGAAAGCGTGGTCCGAAGCTCGCGGGCATCGCCAATCACGGTCAGCGCGGTCAATACGCCGAGCGCAAGGACAAGGCCGACGACGATGCCACGGACCAGTTGCCGGTTCGAGACGTTCATGACACCTCAGAAATGGTGAAGATCTGCCGGAGAAGCGGGAATATGAGTATCCGGCAGAGAATGGCTATGTGGCAAGAGCCGACCGGTCTATTTTCTCTGCAGACGGACGTCGATGGCGTCGCGGACCCCATTGCCGGTCAGCGTCATTGACAGGACCGTAATGTAGATTGCGAATCCGGGAATGAAGATCAGCCACCACGAGGTGCGATAGAACTGCTTCGCTTCCTCGAGCATGTTGCCCCACGATGGAGTCGGCGGGCGAACTCCGACGCCGAGGTAGCTCAGGATCGCCTCGAGCAGGATCAGGCTGGGGACCGACAGCGATGCCCAGACCAGGATGATCGGCAGCACATTCGGGAACACGTGACGGATCAGCAGCCGAAGGTTGGACGCGCCGGTCACTCGGGCGGCATCGATATACTCCCGCCTCCTGATGGACATCACTTCGCCGCGGATCAATCGCGAGATGCCCGGCCAGCTGAACAGGCCAACGAACATCGCGAGCTGCCAGACCGGCGGCCGGTACATCGACGATATCAGAATCAGCAGCGGCAGCAACGGCATCGCCAAAACGATCTCCGCGATGCGCATCGCGACCGAGTCGAACCAGCCGCCGAAAAACCCGGCGCAGCCGCCGACGATTCCGCCCAAACACAGGACTGAGATCATGGCCGAGAGGGCGAAGAGCAGCGAGATGCGGCCACCGTAGGCCAGCCGGGTCAGGACGTCGCGCCCGTTACCATCAGATCCGAGGATGAACCCATTCTCGCCGGGGCTGGAGAGTTTTTGGGCGAGATGATTCTCGGAGTATGTGTAATGCGTGATGTACTTTGAGATCAGGGGACCCGAGAGCACAAAGATCAGGATCAGCACAAAGATCGTGCCGAAGAACATTGCGCCGCGATCGGCGCGAAACCGGCGCCACGTATCGCGCCAGAAACCGCTCGGTTTTCGCTGGAGGATTTGAACCTCGTCGAGTGTTCCCGCGCGGGACGGGTGTACGGTTTGAGCAGCAGTTGCCATAGTGTTTCCTATGCTCGCAGCCGCGGATCAACCACAGGATAGAGAAGGTCTGCCATCAGGTTTCCGATGATCAATATGGCGGCATATATCAGTGTCGTCCCCATGATGACGGTGTAATCGTTCTGAGTGATGGCGTTGACCGTCAGATAACCCATACCGGGATAGGAAAACACGGTCTCCGTGATCAGGGCGCCGGCGAAAATGTCTGGCAGCGAAAGACCCACGAGCGTCACGAGCGGGGTAAGGCAATTCCTGAACGCGTGCGAGTATTGAACTGTTTGCTCTTTCAGTCCGAGCGAGCGCGACGTTCGGATGAAGTCCTGATTAAGGACCTCGAGCATGGCATTCCGGATATACCAGATCCACCCTGCTATCTGCGGGATAGCCAATGCGATGACTGGCAGGATCATGTGTTCCGCGAGATCACGGAATCCGCCCGGATTTCGCGTGTCCTTGACCCCGTTGATTGGGAGATACGGCAGATTCCACTCGCGGAACTTGACCGCGAAGAGAATGATCAACAGGAGGCCGAGCCACACCGTCGGAATCGACGAACCGGCAACTGCCGTCGTCAGAATGAAGCGGTCCGCCGCCGAGTTCCGGTGGGTCGCCGCATAGATTGCGATAGGAGTAGCGATCATGAACGCAAGCACGATCGAGACGATTGCCAGGCGAAGGGTGTTCGGAAGCGCGTCGCCGATCAGCACCGTGACCGGCTTGGAATTGATCAACGAGTTCTGGAGGTCGCCCTTTATGAGCGATTCAATGTAGAGGAAAAAGCGCTCCTGGACCGGTTTATCCAGTCCCAGGTTGTGCTTCATCCGGGCAATGTCTGCCGGTTTGACGCGAGGGTTGAATGCGAACCGGTCGACCGGATTTCCTTTGAGATTAATGATGACAAAAGTAACCAGTGCCACGCAAAAGAGGATCACTGGCATGATCAAAAGGCGGCGAATAATGTATGCGACCATAATCTATAGACCCGCTCGGCAATGAAATAAGGGAAGGGGACAGCCGAGGCTGTCCCCCTGTGCCGACAGCGTTGCTTAGCTCGCCACCCAGACGAACGGGACCGACCAAAGGAGGCCGCCCGGCGCGTTCGGGGTGAAGTTGTGGAGCCGCTTGTTGTAGCCTGTCCGGTCGCTGCGGAACCAGAGCACCGCCACGGGGAGATCCTCGTTGACGATATTCGTCGCCTGGATCAGCAGGTCGACGCGCTTCTGATCGTCGAGCTCCTTGGCCGCTTCGGCGTAGAGCTTGTCCACTTCCGGGTTGGAGTACTTCATGGCGTTGAAGCCGGCGCCGTAGGCATCCGTGCTGAACATGGCCGACTGGTCGCCCGTCGGGTCCCACTGGAAGCCCAGGAGGCAGAGCTCGAAGTTGAAGTTGGTCGTCAGCGCCGGGACCAGGACCTGGCCGAAGTCGACCGGGTTCGGCTGACCATCTACGCCGACTGCCTTCCAGTACTCCTGAATAGCCGCCACGATCTGGTCGGTGGCCGGCGAGCCGGAGCCATACATGATCTGGAAGGAGAGCTTCGTGCCATCCTTGTCGACGATGCCGTCGCCGTCCGAGTCGGTCCAGCCGGCGTCCGCGAGGAGCTGCTTGGCCTTCTCCACATCGTAGGTGTAAACGGTGTCGATCTTGTCGGGCGCGTATGCCGGCGAGAGCGTTGGCTGCGTGCCGTTGGCAACTTCACCGAAGCCGAGAAGCAGGTTATCGACCATCGACTGGCGATCGACCGCATACATCAGCGCCTGGCGGACCTTGACGTCCTGGAAGAGCGGAGTCTTCTCCGGGTCGAGGTTATAGCCCCACCAGGTGAAGCTGTACGTCGGGTAGATGGCGACGTTGAGGTCTTCCTGGCCCTTGAGGCTTTCCACCTCGGCGGCTGGGACATTCTCATAGAAGTCGACATCGCCGGCGCGAAGCTGCTCAATGGCCGCAGTCTCATCAAGCGCTGCCGAGAAGACGAACTCGTCGACAACCGACTTTTGGTCCCAGTACTCATCGTACTTCGTAAGAACCATCCGGTTGCCGCCCGGGTTGTACTCAGTCATCTTGTACGGACCGGTGCCAACCACGCGGCTCAGATCCTCGCCGGTGCTGCCCGGGTCGCTGGCCCAGTTCTTGGGGTCGACGCCTTCCCAGATGTGCTTGGCCATGATCGGGCAGTAGCTGTTGCCATGGAAGACAATCTGGGCGAATACGTCCTTGGCGACGAGCTTGACCGTGTGGTCATCGACCGCCTCGTAGGATCCGACAAAGCCGTTGAACGACGCGGTGTAGGCGCTGCCGGTATCTGGATTCGCCTGAGCGTCCATCGAGAACACGACGTCGGCCGAGGTCATCGGCGTGCCGTCCTGCCAGACGACGTTCGGGTTGATGTGGAAGGTGTAGGTCTTGCCGTCCTCGGCGATCTCCCAGTAGTCGGCAAGGCCAGGAACATACGCGCCGTCGATCGGGCTCGAACTGACGAGCGTCTCAAAGGTCAGCGCCAGGACCGGGTTGGTCGGAGAGTCGGAGCCCAGCATGTAGTTCGTGGTTGAGACGAACGACGATGCCAGCTCGCCCATGACGATCTGACCGCCCTGGTTCTGCGGATCCTCGTACGGCGGGTCCTGCTCGGCCCACCACTGCATGAGAGTCTGCTTCCATTCATCCCGCTTGATCGAGGTGAACGGCTCATACGTTCCCCCAGCGGAAGGGGATGCCATCGGCGAGGCGTCCTGGGCGGAGGCCGGTACGCCGCGCATGAACATGTTGACGGCCGCTGCCGAGACGCCAAGGGCGCCTACTCGCTTGGCCAACTGTCGCCGGCTGATCGTGCCTGCACAGAATTGCAGGTACAGATCATTGATCTGCGTACCGAGGTTCTTCTCCGACATCCATCAACTCCTACTGGTAATTCGGGACGGCATCGGTCGACGCCCATGTCGACTCACGGCCGTTCCCGGTCGCGTGCGGTGAGTTTAGCATCAACACGCAGATTGACAGTAATTTGCATACACTTGTGGTATGGGCACGCAAACCTCCACGCTACTTCCGCCAACACTGGAACCCGCGGTTCTCGAGAAATTGGGCCTGGTCCTGGACCGCCTCGCAGGCCTTGGCTCGATCATGGTGGCGTTCTCGGGTGGGGTCGATAGCGCACTCGTCTTGCGTGCGGCGTTGGCTGTGGTGCCCGGAAAGGTGCTGGCCGCGACCGGACTATCGGCCAGCTACGCCGAAGAGGAGATCGCCGAGGCGAAGGCAGTTGCGGCGCAGCTTGGTGCGTCTCACATCATGGTCGAAACCATGGAGCTGACCGATCCGCGCTACGCTGACAACACCCATCAGCGCTGCTTCTTCTGCAAGACCGAGCTCTACGGCAAGATGCAGGCAAGGGCCGCCGAGCTTGGCTTCGACACGATCGTCGATGGCACCAACGCCGACGATCTCGGCGATTTTCGGCCCGGCCTGCGAGCTGCCAATCAGTTGAACGTGGTCAGCCCGCTCGCCGAAGCCGGCATGACCAAGTCCGATATCCGGGCCGCCGCACGGGAGTGGGGCGTTCCCATCTGGAACAAGCCAGCCGCCGCGTGCCTCTCGTCTCGCTTCCAATATGGTGATCCGATCACCGTCGAAAAGTTGCGCCAGGTCGCATCGGCAGAGACAGGCCTGCGCCGGCTCGGCCTGAAGGGATTTCGGGTCCGTCACCAGGACGAGACGGCTCGCTTGGAGATTCCGCTCGACCAATTTCCGCTCGTATTGGAGCATCGGTCTGCGATCGTCGACGCCGTCCGGCAGGCGGGGTACCGATATGTCACACTCGATCTCGAAGGTTTTCGTTCCGGCAGCATGAACGAGGTGCTCAATGCGCGTGTCAAATCGACTGGACTACGCCGTTCGAGCACTGATTGAGCTTGCCCTGCGCGATGACGAAGCCCCGATCGCCGCGCGCGAGATCGCGACCCGCCGCAATATCCCCGACGCATTCATCCACCAGGTCATGGCATCACTCGCGCGCGCGGGACTTATTCGCAGCACGCGGGGTCCGAGTGGTGGCCACAAACTCGCGCTACCGCCCGAGCGCATCACGATTGCCGAGATCGCGGCCGCCCTCGATGCCGATCCTGGCGCGCAGACCAGCACCAACGACCCGCTCGGTCGTTATTGGCTGGGCTTGTACGAGGTTCAGGGCACCTATCTGCGGAACATGACGCTGGCCGGATTGGCGGCCCAGCATCGTGATCGCCAGGCCGCCACGTCCTACAGCATCTGAGTCAGTCTATTGGTTGTCGATCTGCGCGCGCTGCAGCTTGCCGCTGTAATCGACGTAGATGCTCTGCCATTCCGTGAAGAAGTCGAGTGTCGCGGTGCCGGCCTCGCGATGACCATTGCCGGTCGCCTTGGTGCCACCGAACGGCAGGTGAATCTCGGCACCGGTCGTTCCGGCGTTGACGTACAGGATGCCGGTGAAGATGTCCTGCATCGCCCGGAATGCCGCATTGACGTCGGCCGTGAAGATCGATGCCGAGAGCCCGTACTTCACGCCGTTGACGACCTTGATCGCCTCGTCCAGCGAATCGACCGGAACCACTGTCGTGACCGGGCCGAAGATCTCCTCCTGGGCGATTCGCATGTCCGCGGTGGCGTTGTCGAAGATCGTCGGCTGGTGGAAGTAGCCGCGACCCAGATCGCCGTCGGTCGCGATATTGCCGCCGGTGACGAGGCGAGCACCCTCCTGCTGGCCGATCTGGACGTAACTGTTGATCGACTTGAGCTGGCTGCCGCTGACGACCGGGCCGACGTCGACTGACTCGTCGAGGCCATCGCCGAGTTTCATCGACGCCGCACGGTCCGCGAGTCGGTCAACGAGCTTTGCCTGCACATTGCGGTCCACGACAACACGGCTTGCGGCCGTGCAGCGTTGTCCCGACGTCCCGAATGCGCTCCAGAGGATGCCGTTCGCGGCCAGGTCGAGGTCCGCATCCTCCAGGACGATGACCGCGTTCTTGCCGCCCATTTCCAGCGACACGCGCTTGTTCAGCTTCGCGGCGGCCGTCGACACAGCGATGCCGGTCTCGGTCGAACCGGTGAAGGAAATCAGTGGGATGTCCGGGTGGTTGATAATCGCATCGCCGACCTCGCCGCCACCGCCGATCACCAGGTTGACAACACCGGCCGGTACGCCGGCCTCGGTCAGGATCTCGATGAATCGGACGGCTGAACGCGCCGTCATACTGGCCGGCTTGAAGACGACGGTGTTGCCCGCAACGATGGCCGGGAAAATCTTCCAGGACGGAATCGCCATCGGAAAGTTCCACGGCGTGACGATGCCGGCCACACCGATCGGCTTGCGGACCGACATGTTCCACTTGTTCGGCAGTTCGCTTGGCGTCGTTTGCCCGTAGAGGCGACGACCTTCGCCGGCCATGTAGAAGGCCATGTCGATGGCTTCCTGGACATCGCCCCGCGCCTCGCTGATGACCTTGCCCATCTCCTCTGTCATCTCACGGGCGAACTGCTCCTTCTTGTCGAGCATGATCTGGCCGACCCGGTAGAGGATCTCGCCGCGCTTGGGCGCCGGGAAGAGTCGCCAGCTCTCGAAGGCGGTCTTGGCCGCGTCGACCGCAACCTGAACGTCCTTCGCTGTGCTCTTGACATAGGTCGCGACTAGCTCACCGGTGGCCGGATTCGAGCGATCGTAGGTCTGGCCCGATTCGGAGTCGACCCATTTGCCGTTGATGTAATTCCGGAAGAGGTCTGCCACTGGTTTTCTCCTGCTCGATGACACGCCAAATTCGACAACTGAGTGTACCCGGGAGGTTGCGCAGTCTGCCCGGGTTCAGGACGTGGAATCGACCTGTCTTGCCGCAATCGCTGCGTGATATTCCTCCGGCAACGCGATGCCATACCGTTCACAGAGGGCCGAGACATCGTGGATGTCCTGCGGCCGCCACGGGTAACCGGTATGGAACGCGACGAGGTGGACGGGAGCGATGCAGCGCACGGATTGACCGGCAATGGAGCCGATGCCATCCAGTGAGCCGGCCGGGTACATTTCGCCATTCTCCGGCGGTCCGTATATCCCGTTACCGGCTTCGTCGATCTCGACGACGTGGATGTCGATCAGGCTTCCCGAGTCGTCGCCGAGGACAAAGTTCCACGGCCGCGTGTCGTCCCGTGGCACGTCCCAATAGCCGGACTCCTCGAGCATGAGCCGCAGACGTTCCAGATCGAGTTGCTGAACCGCAATATCGAGATCGCCGTGTTCGCGAGCCTGCGAGCCCAGCAGCGCATCGACGGCCCAGCCACCATCAATCCAGATCGTGATTCCGGCGGCGTTGCACTGGCGATAGAAGTGGAGAACGTCCTCTAACCGCACGTTATGCGTCCCCTGTGCAAAGGCAACAAAAAGCGCCCGGGTTGGATCCCCGCGGCGCTTTTGGATGGCTCCTCGACCAGGATTCGAACCTGGAACCTACCGGTTAACAGCCGGCCGCTCTACCGTTGAGCTATCGAGGATCATGCCTCAATCGGACCGTGAGTATAGCAAACACGACCTGGTACGTCACCGTCTCGGGATCAAGTGTTTGACCCTCGTCAGCGATTGTCGCCATCTCGGCTCGGTGATTGCCCGGTCATAATCTGTCGCCGGCGTCAGCAATTGCTGGTCGGCCAGGAGCGCCCGCGGGTTGTCGTCTGTCAGCTGGGCAGTTCGGCGCGCACCAACCAATTCCTCGGCACGCGCAATACCCTCCGCGACCGAGACAAAGCGGCGACCGGCCGAGTGCGCGTCGGAGGCGAGGATCTCGACGACGTCGTCCCGCAGGAATTGCTCCGCGACTTCCCGGGATCGCCTGCCGAAGAGCCCGGCGAGACTTCCGGTCGTCAACTGCATCATCACGCCGCGGTCATGGAGTGCATAGATCAGATCGGGGTTGTCGAGGGCCGCGGTGTACCGCTCGGGATGCGCGAGCAAGGGCCGAAACCCGGCTGTCATCACATCGAACAGCGCCTGGTCGGTAAACGTCGGCCATCCGGCGAAGGGAAGCTCGACCAAGACAGTACGAGACCCCGCGAGCGTAACCGGCTCGCCTGATTCCAGCCGCTTGCCAAGGTCCGGGGATAGTCGGATCTCGAATCCACCGCCGAGCGTAATGCCGACCTCCTCGGCCACGGACGAGAGCCAATGCCGCTCGTCGGCGACCCGCTCCTGGTATGGAGAGCCGAGCTTCTCGTGGAGGTGGGGGGTGGCGACCAGTTGCGTGTATCCGATCGAGGCCGCGAGCCGAAGCATCGCCTCGCTCTCGTCGCGATCCGCAGGCCCATCATCGACATTTGCCAGGATGTGAAGGTGAAGATCAAGCACAGTCAGCGTACGAGGGGGTAAAAGGGGTGGAACGTATTCATACCCATATTGTACGAGCCAAGCGGCGTTCCTGGCCGAGTTCCACGGCGAGTACGAAAGTCGCTCACGGACTCACCCATTAGTTGCTACAATGCGCCGAAAGGTCGTAAACGACATCGTGACAAGGGCTCCCCGCATGCTCCTGTTCCCGCGTATTGTCGTAGTGCTGGTCATCGGCGTATCGGTCCTCAGTCCTTCTATTCCTGCTTCGGCCGGAGCGCTTGGCTGCTGGTTCGACGGAACCTTCTACCGCGCCACAATCCAGGGTTCCGGGGTCATCGCCGGCACCGCCGACTCCGATGTCATCCGCGGGTCCAACGGCCCGGACAGGATCTCAGGCTATGGCGGGAACGACATCATCTGCGGTCGCGGAGGAGACGACGTCATCGACGGTGGGGCCGGCGCAGACAGGGTGACCGGCGATTCCGGACGGGACGTCATCAAAGGCGCCGAGGGCGACGACAAGTTGTTGGGCGGCACGATGGCTGATCGCATCGACGGCGGTCCCGGAGTCAACTGGATTGAGGGCGAGGCGAGGGATGACGTCCTGATCGGAGGCGCGGGCGCTGACACCATTTTTGGCGGCGAAGGAAACGACCGGATCTATGGCAAGGAGAGTTCCGATTACCTCGAGGGGAACGAGGGCGCCGACGCGATCTCCGGTGGCTCAGCCGGCGACATGATCTTCGGCGACCACAACGGCAGTTGGATGGTCGGTGGGAACGACATCATCGATGCCGGGGCTGGCAACGATGACGTATGGGGCAGCGCGGGAGCGGATCAGATCAACGGCGGCAGCGGTGACGACGACATCCATGGCGGGATCGGCGACGATGTCATCTCCGGGAGCTCGGGACTCGACGAGATCTGGGCAGGACCGGGCAACGATCTCGTCGACGGCGGGTACGACAGCGACTGGGTCGACGGGGAAGACGGCGAGGACCAGATCCGGGGTGGTCCAACCGGGGACGACACGATCCTGGGCGGTGCCGGAGCTGACCGACTCTATGGCGAATCCGGCCACGATGTGCTGTGGGGCGGCGAAGAGAATGACGCAATCGACGGCGGCGATGGAAACGACCAGATCTACGGCGGAAGCGGCACGGACAAGTTGGTCGGTGGCTCGGGTGATGACGTGGTTGCCGGGGAGGAAGGAGATGCCGACCGCGTGTATGGCGTGGCGGGGGATGACACCGTGACCGGTGGTCCGGGAGAGGCCGATTACTGCTCCGGTGGCACGGGTTTCAACGTCGCGTCAGCGGATCATGGCTGCGAGATTTTGAGCGCAATGAGCCCTTGACGAAACGTTCGGAATGCGGTATGCTACTCGACTGCCGCTCTTAGCGGCGGAAGCGGCGGGTGCGTCGCGGGGTGACACTACCATACGAGCATACACCACGAATTGATCACAGTCCGATTTAGGGAGGGGAGAATCTGCCCTCCCGCTTTGTGTTGGTTAGGTTTTTGCGAAACCCGCTCGGATCAAACGGTGCGCCGGGTGGGACGCGACTGGAGGAAACGCCAATGTCGGTGAATGGCAAGACGGCAACGATCCTGCCGCCCGTGGTGGATGCTGGCCGCCAGGTGGTATCGAATACAGGTATCAATCGCCGGACCTTTTCACGGATTCCGACCGTGCTCGAGATGCCGAATCTCGTGCAGGTCCAGATTGAATCATTCAACTGGTTTCTCCAGGAAGGACTCAAGGAGCTTCTCGAAGAGATCTCTCCCATCAGCGATCACCATCGCAAGATGGAGTTGTATATCACTGATCCGCGCTTCGAGGAACCGTGGAAGCGGCTTCCAACTGAGGATCTTCGCCGGCGTGCTGAGGCCGACCCGCGCGTTGCGGAGATCTATTGCCGTGACCGCGATCTGAACTACGCCGCGCCGCTCTTCGTCTCGGCCCGGCTGGTCATGCGCGAGACCGGCGAGATCAAGGAGACCGGCCCGGACGGCATCTTCCTGGGCGATTTCCCGATGATGACGACGGACGGCACCTTCATTATTAATGGAGCGGAGCGCGTCGTCGTCTCACAGCTCGTGCGATCCCCGGGTGTCTACTTCGAGGTTTCCCAGGATCCGACGACGGGCAAGAATGTCTCGACCGCCAAGCTGATCCCGAACCGGGGCGCCTGGCTCGAGTTCGAATCGTCAAACCGCGAAGTCATCTCGGTCAAGGTCGACCGAAAGCGCAAGATGCCGGTCTCGATCCTGCTCCGCGCCATCGGCCTGGAGACGGACGAAGCGCTGCGCGAAGCATTCGCCGATGTCGACACCAACGAAGATCGCCGCTACATCCAGACGACGATGGAGAAGGAGACGACGAAGAGCCGCGACGAGGCTCTCATCGAGCTCTATCGCCGGCTGCGCCCGGGCGATCCGCCGACGAAGGACAACGCCTCCACGATGCTGGAGAACCTGTTCTTCAACGACCGGCGGTACGACTTGGCCCGCGTTGGCCGGCACAAGCTGAATCAGCGGCTGCATAGCGACAAGCAGGGCACTGAAGATCAGATCACGACCCGAATTCTGACTGTCGAGGACTTGGTCGAGATCATCCGCGAGATGATCCGGCTCAACAATGGTCAGGGTCAGGGCGACGATATCGACCACCTCGGTAACCGCCGCATCCGCGCGGTCGGCGAGCTGATCCAGATGCACGTCCGCACCGGCTTCCAGCGCCTCGAGCGCGGTATCCGGGAGCGCATGACGATCCAGGATCCGGAGACGGTCACGCCGCAAAGTCTCATCAGCACGACCCGGCCAGTCATGGCGGCGGTCCGCGAGTTCTTCGGTGGATCGCAGCTGTCACAGTTCATGGATCAGACGAACCCGCTGGCTGAGCTGACGCACAAGCGCCGGCTCTCGGCCCTGGGTCCGGGCGGTCTGAGCCGGGATCGCGCGGGGTTCGACGTCCGCGACGTTCACTCGTCGCACTACGGCCGTATCTGCCCGATCGAGACGCCGGAAGGTCCGAACATCGGTCTGATCGGCTCGCTCGCGACGTACGGCAAGATCAACCAGTTCGGCTTCATCGAGACACCGTATCGACGAGTCATCGCGAGCATAAATCTCGAAGCCCCGGTGATCGATCCGGTTGGCCAGGTCCTTCGCGACGCAGCGGTCAATCCGGAGAACGGAAAGGTCATCATCGAGGCGGACACGGAGCTGACCCAGGCGAACGTCGATGCTTTGAAGAAGGCCGGCGTCAAGCTGGTTCGAATCAAGGCAGTCTCGAGCAACATCATCGATTACCTGTCGGCTGACAAAGAGACCAACGTCTCGATCGCTCAGGCATCGACACCGCTGGAGGAGAACGGGCGGATCATCCCCGACCAGGTGACGGTCCGGGTTGGTGGCAGCGGTCACAGCTTCCCGCAGATACCGGCCGAGCAGGTCGCGTACATGGACGTCTCGCCGAAGCAGGTTGTCTCGGTGGCGACGGCCCTGATCCCGTTCCTGGAGCATGACGATGCGAACCGCGCATTGATGGGCGCGAACATGCAGCGCCAGGCCGTTCCGCTGGTTCGGCCACGGTCTCCGATCGTCGGAACCGGCGTCGAACATCAGGCGGCGAAGGACTCGGGCCAGGTGCTCGTCTCCCGCCACAATGGCACGGTCAAGCACGTCAACTCGCGCGAGGTCGTGATCGTCGAGGACGACGGCACCGAGCACACCTATCAGCTCCGCAAGTTCGTTCGCTCGAACCAGGACACCTGCATCAACCAGCGACCAAGCGTCAGCAAGGGCGATCGGGTGCAGGCCGGACAAATCGTCGCCGATTCGTCGTCGACTGAGGATGGTGAGCTCGCTCTCGGCCAGAACGTCCTGGTGGCGTTCATGCCGTGGGAAGGCGGGAATTTCGAGGACGCGATCCTGATCAGCGAGCGGCTGGTGCGCGACGATGTCTTTACCTCGATCCACATCGAGAAGTACGAGACTGAGGCGCGAGACACCAAGCTTGGTCCGGAAGAGATCACGCGGGACATCCCGAATGTCGGCGAGGAAAGCCTGGCGAACCTCGACGAGAACGGCATCATCCGGATCGGCGCCGAGGTCCGACCGAACGACATCCTGGTCGGCAAGGTCACGCCACGCGGTGAGACCGAACTGAGCGCCGAGGAGCGTCTGCTCCGCGCGATCTTCGGTGAAAAGGCGCGCGAAGTGAAAGACACCTCGCTGCGGGTGCCGCACGGTGTTCACGGCAAGATCATTGACGTCAAGGTCTTCAGGCGGGACGAGAGCCCGGATCACGAACTCCCGGCCGGCGTCAACGAGATGGTGCGCGTGAGCATCGCGCAAAAGCGCAAGATCTCGGAAGGCGACAAGATGGCCGGGCGCCACGGCAACAAGGGTGTCATCAGCCGGATCCTTCCGATTGAGGACATGCCGTACCTGCCCGATGGTCAGCCGGTGGACATCATTCTCAACCCAATCGGCGTTCCGTCTCGTATGAATCTCGGGCAGGTGCTCGAGACACACCTCGGCTGGGCGGCCGAGCGGCTCGGCTACAAGGTCGCGACGCCGGTGTTCGATGGCGCACGCGAAGTCGAGATCCGCAAGGCACTCGTCGACGCCGGGCTGCCGGAGGACGGCAAGGTCGATCTCTATGACGGCCGGACGGGAGAGAAGTTCGACCGCCCGGTGACAGTCGGCATCATCTATATGCTGAAGCTCGCGCACCTGGTGGAGGACAAGATCCACGCTCGGTCAACGGGTCCGTACTCGCTCGTCACCCAGCAGCCGCTGGGCGGCAAGGCGCAGTTCGGCGGCCAGCGCTTCGGCGAAATGGAGGTCTGGGCGCTCGAGGCCTACGGCGCGGCGCACATCCTCCAGGAGATGCTGACGGTCAAGTCCGACGACGTTGTGGGACGCGTCAAGACGTACGAGGCGATCGTGAAGGGCGAGGAAATTGTCGAAGCCGGCGTGCCGGAGTCGTTCAAGGTCCTGGTCAAGGAGCTCAGATCGCTGGGTCTCTCGATCGACGTCATCAACGAGGACGAACAGACGGTGGACTTCTCGGAGGACACGTCCCGCGACCTCCTCAGCAACCTCGATCGCATCAACTTGAGCGGCTTTGAACGAAGAGAAGACTAATACCTGGTAATGGGCGGGGTGACGGAATATCGACCGATCACCCCAGCCGCTCTCGATATCGGAGGAAACATGTCGGGCACACAAGGCATCGATTTTCGCAGCGAAGTCGGATTCCGTCCGCAGTCGCCAGGATCGAACCGCGGGTACTCCAGGAACGACCGGCAGGACCGCGGCCGCATCCTTGATGTCAACAACTTCGACGCAATCCGGATCAGCCTGGCATCGCCCGAGGCGATCCGGTCCTGGTCATACGGCGAGGTTACCAAGCCGGAGACCATCAACTATCGAACTCTGAAGCCGGAACACGGCGGCTTGTTCTGCGAGCGCATCTTCGGTCCGACCAAGGACTGGGAGTGCTATTGCGGCAAGTTCAAGCGAATCCGCCACGCCGGCACCGTCTGCGACAAATGCGGTGTCGAAGTGACACGCTCCAAGGTCCGCCGGGAGCGCATGGGCCACATCGAATTGGCCGCGCCGGTCGCGCACATCTGGTACGTGAAGGGCACGCCGAGCCGACTTGGCCTGCTGCTCGATATCTCGCCGCGCAACCTGGAGCGGGTGCTCTACTTCGCGTCCTATCTCGTGACGAGCGTCGACGAGGAAAAGCGGACGACGGCAATCCAGGAGATCCAGGAGCTGCACGCCGAGCAGGTCGCGGAGCTCGAGGCGACGGCCGGAGTCGAGATGGCAGAGCTCGAGGCAACGCTGGGGGTACAGAACTCGACCATCGAGAAGCGCGAGACTGAGTCGACCACTGAGGTCGATGCGTCGCTGCGGTCGGAGCTCGAGAAGATCAAGGCGGCCTACGCCGCCGCCAAGGCAGAGCTCGACGGGGCCGGCGAGTCGGCTCCGAAGGCAATCAAGTTCCAGAAGATCACCATCGCCAAGAAGGGCGAGGCCATCAACGAGGTCCGCCGCGAGAAGCTCGAGACCGAGTTCCTCAAGGCGAAGGACGCCTTGGTCAGCGGATCCGAGTACGCGGCAAGCGGCCACGAGGCCTTGGCCGGCGCGGAGCGCGACCTTGCGGCCCACGAAGCCGACTCGGCCCGCAAGCGCATCACTGATCGGCTGGCGGAGCAGCTTCGCGAGACTGAGAAGGAGCGCGACGAGGCGATCAAGGCCATCTCCGATCTCAAGGAGCTGCAGATTCTCTCGGAGACGCAGTACCGCGAGATGCAGGAGTTCGTACCAACGGGTGTCTTCCGGGCTGCGATGGGCGCTGAGGCGGTCTACGATTACCTGACGCACAAGTCGGATCTGGACGAGCTGGCCCTACAGCTGCGCGAGCAGATGCAGTCGACCTCAGAGGTCAAGGTCAAGAAGGCGACCAAGCGGCTCCGCGTCGTCGAAGCCCTTCGCAAGAGTGGCAACAAGCCGCACTGGATGATCTTTACGGCGCTCCCGGTGATCCCACCGGATCTGCGTCCGATGGTCCAGCTCGACGGTGGCCGCTTTGCGACGTCCGACCTCAACGATCTCTATCGCCGTGTAATCAACCGGAACAACCGGCTCAAGCGACTGCTCGAGCTGGGCGCGCCGGAGATCATCATCCGCAACGAGAAGCGGA
>DASQCG010000120.1:0-3089 GCA_035634825.1 Thermomicrobiales bacterium
GTTAAATCGTGGCAGAGCTCCTCGAACATCTCGATGTACTGGTCGCAGTCCTCGATCGAGTGCTGGACGGAGAGCGTCCATTCCTCTTCGCGGCCCGGCGTCATGTAGACGCCCCGGTTCATCGCGTAGAGCCAGGCCAGCTCGGTGATCTCGCCGTCCTGGTTGGCCTTGAACGACTCATAGTCCGTGATCTCGACCGGCGAGAAGGTGACACAACCCTTCGAGCTGATCCCTACGGTGTACCCCGGCAGGTCGTACTTCTTGAGGATCGCGTCGCAACCGGCCATCAGGTGGTCGTTGAGCTTGTTGAGATGGTCGTAGGCGTCCGGCGTCAGGACCTCGAGCAGGCTCGCCCGGGCGGCGGCCATGGTCAGTGGATTCCCATTGTAGGTGCCGACCTGGTAGACCTTGCCGGAGCGGACGATGTCCATGACTTCAGACGTGCCGCCGATCGCACCGGAGGGCAGGCCGCCGCCGAGCGCCTTGGCCAGTGTGACCATGTCCGGCGACAGGTTGAATTTTTCGGTCGCGCCGCCCGCAGCTACGCAGAGGCCGGTCTTGACCTCGTCGACGATCCAGAGGATGCCATGCTTTCGGGTGATCTCGCGGACCGCCTCAAGGTAGCCCGGCTGCGGGAGGACGACGCCGAGGTTCATCAGCGCCGCTTCCATGATCAGGCAGGCCGGTTTGCGCCCCTCGTCGATCAGCCGCTCGATGCGCCGCTCGAGTGCCCCGGCGTCGTTGTATGGCACCGCGATCGTCATGTCGACGACCGCCTTCGGGATGCCTGCTCCGTATGGCAGCGACGCGTAGTCTTCGCGATCGCCGATCTTGTCGTACGGCACGCCGATCGAGACCATCACGTAGTCATGATGTCCATGGTACGAGCCAAAGATCTTCATGATCGTGTCCCGGCCGGTGAAGGCGCGGGCGATCCGGATCGCGTCCATCGTCGCTTCCGAGCCGGAGTTGAGATAGCGCCAGTCCGGCAGGAGGAAGCGCTTGGCGAGCTCATTGGAGACGATGATGTCGTCCTCCATCGGCGCGGCGAAGTGGGAGCCCAGGGCGACCCGCTCCTGGACTGCCTTGACGATGGCCGGATGGGCGTGGCCCTGGACCATCGAGCCGAAGCCGTTGTGGAAGTCGACGTACTCGGTCTCGTCGACGTCCCAGACCTTCGAGCCCTTGCCGTGCGAGAGGTAGATCGGCCAGGGATCGCGCGCCTGGTACGACGACGGCACGCCGCCGACCATGTGCTTCTTCGCGCGCTCGTAGTACTGGGCCGAGACTTCAGTATTGGCGTTGAGTCGTTGCTCTTCGCGGTTGATCAGCATCTGAACTTTTTCACGGTCGATCAGATCTTTGGTCGACCGCACTGGTGTGCTAACCACAGAAATTACTCCTGATATGTCGAAAAGAGACGGGGATTTACTGCCGAGCCGCAGTTGGAGGAGGACGGTCAACCGGCAGGGCGCGCCAGTCACCAACCGCCATCTCGACCGACGCGATGGCGAGGTCGACAAGGTGGCGATAAAGGTCGAGGAATCGGTTTGGTTGGTGCGCCTGGGACAGCGTCTGCGCTGCCATAACTATCAGCCCGTTTCGGTCAGATTGCCGGACGCGCAGGCGTCACCAGCGGCAATCTCGGCTTGATCTTGTTCCTGATCCTACCAGACGGCTGAAAACTTTGCTCAAGCCAAGTAAATCCGGGTTTGGGCATCGTGGTGGCTCATGGCGCTCATTAAACTGGTGATCGTCAGATTGGGAATTCGGAAAGTTTGGCGGCGCAGCGAAGAGGGACAGCCATGCTCCATACGAAACTCTGCGACCTGTTCGGTATCGAGCATCCGATCATCCTGGCGCCGATGGGCTCGGCCACCTCGGCCGATTTTGCCGCGGCCATGTCCAACGCCGGCGGGCTAGGCGGCATCGGCACGTTCAGCCGGGCAAGAGCCGACATCCTCGATGATCTCAGCCGGATTCGCAGCCTTACGAACCGCCCCTTCAACGTCAACCATGTGCCGCAAGCCGTGGACGAGGCGGTGTTTGCGGAAACCCTGCGGCTGCGGCCGGCGGTCATCTCGTTTTCACTGGGCGATCCCGGCGAGATGGTCGAGATGGCCAAGGCGGCGGGCTCGACGGTCATGCTCCAGGTCACGACGGTCGAGCAAGCCAGGATGGGCGCCGAGCGCGGGGTGGACGTGATCATCGCCCAGGGCGGGGAGGCGGGTGGATTCGGCGGGATGATCAGCACGATGGTGCTGGTGCCTCAGGTCGTCGACGCCGTCGCGCCGATTCCCGTGGTTGCCGCCGGTGGCATCTATGACGGCCGTGGACTGGCCGCGGCGCTGATGCTGGGCGCAGTCGGGGTCAACATGGGCACCCGTTTCCTGGCCTCGCGGGAGGCGCCGATCAGCGAGTCTTGGAAGCAGGCGATTCTGGCGGCGGAGTCGCAGGATGCGATCAAGGCCAGAGCGATCCACGCGCTTGAGCCTGATCCCGATTACCCGGGTTTCGAGACAGTGCTCCGCTCCCTGCGCACGCCATTCCTCGACGAGTGGAACGATCGACCTGATGAAGTCGCGGCGCAGCGGGATCGTCTCAATGTGAAAATCGAAGAGCTGCATGAGAACGGTCGCGGTCACGAAGTTGTGCTGACAGCTGGACAGGGCGCGGGTGCCATCAACGAGGTCCTGCCCGTCGCCGAGATCGTGCGGCGCGTGGTGACCGAAGCCGAACAGGCGCTGGCATCCGGGTTCGCCAATGCCTAGCCCCCGTCGATCCAGCCCAGGATCTCGGTTGCGGAGGGGAAGTCTCCGGCGTGCTGGCCGATGTGCTGGCGGAGGATGCGGCCGTTCCGGTCGATCAGGAAGGTGCCTGGGTTCTGGTTGAGACTGCCATCCAGCATGCCCGGCCGGCTGCCGTGGATCAGGGCGCGAACACCCGGTAGCCAGGCGCGGGGCTGGATCAACCCGCCCATGCCGCCGCTGGTCAGTCCGTAGAGCCGGTATGACTCCAGGGCGCGGTCGGCAAGGACTGGATACGGCAGATTGAAGTCGGCCCGGAACTTCGCCGAGCGGGCCGTCGTG
>DASQCG010000121.1:0-2508 GCA_035634825.1 Thermomicrobiales bacterium
GGCCGGCGCGGTGATGATCGACTTGACCGGCATCCGCGTCACTCGTCCGGTCGGCGTTCCGCTCTGGTCGTAGAGCACGTAGGCGTCGGCGTTGTAGTAGCCGTCGAAGTCGTAATCGATCAGCTCCAGCCCAATGATCCACTTGGTGGAGGCGATCGCGCCCCAACCGGGGACGAGCAAACGAACCGGTCCGCCATGCGCGGCCGGCAGATCCCGCCCGTTCATCTGCCAGGCGAGCAGTACGTCCGAGCTCATCGCGGTTGCCATTGGCAACCCGCGCCTCATCCGGGCGAAATCGCCGCCCTGCGAGACGACCTCAACCACGCCGTCCTGCACCTCGGCCTGTTCGAGGACGTGCCGGAGTGAGGTGCCGGTCCACTCGGCATTGCCGACCGCGCCATTGCCCCAGTTAGTCCCCTCGACCTTGGCCGGCTCGGCCGGGAAGCGACTGCGGCTGTTCCCGGAGCACTCGAGGAAGGCGGTAATCGTCCGGCTCGGCATCGCCCGGAGATCGGCCAGCGAGAGCGACAGTTCCCGCTCGACCAAACCGGTCACGTTGAGCCGCCACGTCTCCCGGTCGACATCGACGGAGACGGGTCCATTCGATCGGATAAAGAAGCGCTCGATCGGAGTCAGGAAGTCGTCGAGCAGGGCCAGGGGCGACTCGTAATTCGTCGCCTCCTGTGGGATCAGCCGGTGATCCTTGCCCAGGTCGTCAAGGACCTGCGTCGCGTCATCGTTCTGGCTCACACTCGCTCCTTCTCCTGCATCCCGGCCCTCAGTTGGCACTCTATCACCGGCAATGTGGCCGCTTGCGAGTGCGGATACAATCTTTGCATCGCATACGTCAGCCGGCGCAGAAATCTGCGCGAGGAGGAGCCGATGGGCGCGTCGATCGCCGCCACCGACACCCGGACCGTCATCATTCGCTTCAATGAGGCATTCGATCGCCACGATGTCGCAGCGATTTCGGCACTGATGACTGACGACGTCATCTTCGAGAACACCTCGCCCTTCCCGGATGGCGAGCGGTTCGAAGGGAACGCGGCGGTTAGCGCCTTTTGGCAGCGATTCTTCGATGAGTCGCCGCAGGCCCACTTCGACGCCGAAGAGATGATCGTGATGGGTGACCGCGCCGTAGTCCGCTGGCGCTACTCGTGGGGGACAGGCCACGTCCGCGGGATAGATCTCTTCCGCGTGCGCGATGGCAAGGTGGCCGAGAAGCTGGCGTACGTCAAGGGCTGAGCCACAACTGGAGTAGAGCATGAACACGTCCGATGTGCTCAAGTATGGCCAATTGACATTCCTGGCGGGCCTCGATGGCCTGCCCGAAAGCGAGTGGGAGAAACCCGGCGTCTGCGGCTATTGGTCGGTCAAGCAGATCATCGCCCACCTTGCCTCGTACGAGGCGACGCTCGCCGATATCCTGAAAAGCCTCACCGGCAGCGGTCCGACTCCGACGCTCGACCGCTTCCTCGGCAACAACGTGGGCTTCAACGATGACGAGGTCGCGGCCCGGGCCGGCCTCTCGCCCTCGGCAACGCTCGACGAGCTGACGGCGGAGCATGAGCGGGCCATGGGCCTGATCGACGTGATTCCGATCGAGACATTGCGGTCGACCGGCACGATCCCGTGGTACGGCGAGGAGTATTCGATCGAAGACCTGATCGTCTACCAGTACTACGGCCACAAGCGGGAGCACGTCGCCCAGATCTGGGTCTACCGTGATCACCTGGCCGGTTGAGAGTTAAGGGTTGAGAGAACGGAAAACGATTCGGGGCCCAAATGTGGCTCGCGCATCAGATTCAGCCTGCTTTAGCGGGCTTATTTGATTCAGCCCGGTGCTTCAGGGCGGTGACGGAATGCCGGGCATCCCGATCATGCGCGGCGTTCGAGGTGGTAGGGGACGCTGGTCACGACGGTGTTCGGGCGGAAGAGCAGGGCCGCCTTAAGCCGGAGCGCCGTCTGGTTATGGAGCAGATGCTCCCACCAATGCCGCGCCACGAACTCCGGCAGCACCACGGTCAACGTGTCGTCCTGCCGCTGACGATCGATCTCGTCGATGTACTTGAGCAATGGCGAGACCAGTGCGCGGTACGGCGATTCGATCAGGACCAGCGGAATATCGAGGCCCAACTCCTCCCACTTTGACCGGAACTCCTCGATGTCGCCCTCGTCGTCCATGACATGCACCGCCGTCACGTCGTCCGAAATCGACTGCGCGTAGGCAAGCGTCTGTAGGGCAACCCGGTTCATCGACGAGACCGGCACGATCACCGTGTGGCGAATCAGGCGCGGGTCGATCGGGGTGCCCGTCGCCAGCTCGGTCGAGGCCCGCTGATAGTGCTTGTGGATCGCGCGCATCATCAGGATCAGCAGCAGGATAACCAACGCCGTCATCCAGGCGCCGGCCAGGAACTTGGTCAACGCCACCACGACCGCCACAACGCCCGTCGCGGTCGCGCCGATCAGGTTGATTACCCGGCCCGTTTTCCAGCCCGGCTCGCG
>DASQCG010000122.1:0-3075 GCA_035634825.1 Thermomicrobiales bacterium
CGGAGGGTATCGAGGCGGCGCTCAAGTTCGCGATCGCGGCGACCGGCCGGCGCAAGTTGGTCGCGGCCCGGCGTGGCTATCACGGCCGGACCCTCGGTGCGCTCTCAGCCACTGCCGAGCCGAAGTACCGCGAGGCGTTCGTCCCACTTCCGCTTGAGACGACGCACGTCCCGTACAACGACATCGACGCGCTCGAGGCGGCCGTCACGGAGGAGATCGCCGCGATCGTGCTGGAGCCTATCCAGGGCGAGGGCGGCATTCATCCCGGCACGCCCGAGTACCTGCAGGCGGCCCGGCAGATCGCCGACCAGTCCGGCGCGCTCCTGATCGCCGACGAGATCCAGACCGGCTTCCGGACCGGCGCGCCGTTCGTCTTCCCGACGGTCGGAGTCACGCCCGATCTGCTGGTTGCGGCCAAGGCAGTCGGCAATGGATTCCCGGTCGGTGTCACGGCCCTGACCGACGCGATCGCCGAGATATTGCCGGCCGGCACGCATGGCACGACCTACGGCGCCAACCCACTGGCCAGCCGGGCAATCGTCGAGTCGATCCATGCTTACCGGTCGCGCGGCCTCTACGAGAAGTCGGCCCGGATCGGTGAGTTGCTGATGGACGGCATTCGCGGCCTGAACAGCCCGAAGATTCGCGACGTGCGCGGGCGTGGCCTGATGATCGGCGTCGAGTTGAAGGAGCGGGTCACGCCAACCTTGCGCGCGTTGCAGGATCGTGGGGTGCTTGTCCTCCCAGCCACCCCGGTCGTCTTCCGCATCCTCCCGCCGCTGATCTGGGAAGAGCCGCAAGTAGACGAGTTCGTGTCGGCACTCGGTTCTGTCCTTTAACGGCAACCGAGTCCGTCTAGCCGTTCCCGATCCAGGATTGGCACGGCATGATACATTACATGTAACGCGAAAGGTGAAATGTGATGGCTACACCAACACAACCGAAGACGAATCGCGAGCGTGTCGCGGCACATCGGGATCGATTGCGCAAGCAGGGTCTACGACCAATCCAGATATGGGTTCCGGACGTGAACTCACCTGAATTCAAGGCGGAAGCACACCGGCAGTCCTTGGCAGTCGCCCAGAGTCCTCATGAAAAGGAAGATCAGGAGTTTGTGGACGCGATCTCCGATTGGGGAGATGAGTGAGGCGAGGCGAGATTTGGACAGCCGCAGGCGGGCCGGACTACGCAGGGAAGCCTCGCCCCGTCGTCTTCATCCAGGATGATCGTTTCGACGGCACGGACTCGATCACGGTCTGTCCTTTCACGACCGATGACACGGTAGGACCCCTGATCCGGATACCAATAGATCCGAGCGAGCGCAACGGCCTTCGCGTGCGTAGCAACCTGATGGTCGACAAGATCACGACGGTGCCAAAGGCGAAAATCGGCAGTCGAATCGGATGGATTGATGACGAGGACGTCATTCGGTTGAACCGAGCCATCGTCGTCTTCCTCGGCCTCGCCACCCCGCCCTCGAGAACGCCGACTGAATAACTGAAGCCGTCGCGGCGCCCGCCAATGTTCTGCTCACGACTCACGACCCACGTCTCACGACTGCCGCCCGCTGGCATAATGGGCGGCGGTTCGTTTGTTGCTTTGTGCTGGGGAGTCTGATTTCGTGGCTGATCCGATGCTTATCGCCCGGGGCGATACCGATCAATACCTGCTGCCCAGGATGTCCAACCGTCATGGGCTCGTCGCCGGCGCAACCGGCACCGGCAAGACGGTCACGATCCACGCGATTGCCGAGCAGTTCAGCCGGATCGGCGTGCCGGTCTTCGTCGCCGACGTCAAGGGCGACCTGTCCGGAATCAGCCAGGCCGGCGGCGACAACGAGAAGGTCGCCGAGCGCATCAAGCAGCTCAACGTCGAGAACTTCACCTATGAGGCCTCGCCGGTCATCTTCTGGGATCTCTACGGCAAGCTCGGCCACCCGATCCGCGCGACTATCTCAGAGATGGGTCCGTTGCTGCTGTCCCGCCTGCTCAACCTGAGCGATGCCCAGTCCGGCGTGCTCCAGCTCGTCTTCCGCTATGCCGACGACAACGGACTGTTGCTGCTCGACCTGAAGGACCTGCGCTCGCTGCTCCAGTACCTCGGCGACAATCGCAAAGAGGTCCAGACCGCCTACGGGAATGTCTCGCCCCAGTCGGTCGGCGCGATCCAGCGGTCGCTTCTGACGCTGGAAGAGGCCGGCGGCGACATCATCTTCGGCGAGCCAGCGCTCAGCCTGTCGGACTTCATGCGAATCGATCAGCACGGCCGCGGATACATCAGCATCCTCGCCTCGGAGCAGCTGATCAACTCGCCCCTTATCTACGCCACCTTCCTGCTCTGGCTGTTGTCCGAGCTGTTCGAGTCGCTGCCTGAAGTCGGTGATCCGGAGAAGCCGAAGCTCGTCTTCTTCTTCGACGAGGCGCACCTCCTCTTCACCGATTGCCCGGAGGCGCTCCAGGACAAGATCGAGCAGGTCGTTCGCCTGATCCGGTCCAAGGGCGTCGGCGTCTACTTCATCAGCCAGAACCCTCTGGACGTGCCGGACGTCGTGCTCGGGCAGCTCGGCAATCGGGTCCAGCACGCGCTGCGGGCCTTTACACCGCGCGATCAGAAGGCGGTCCGCTCGGCGGCCGAGACGTTCCGGCCGAACCCGAAATTCGACGTCGAGCAGGTCATCACCGAGCTCGGCACCGGCGAGGCGTTGACCTCGTTCCTGGAGGAGAAGGGCGCGCCCGGCATCGTCGAGCGGGCGCTGATTCTGCCGCCGCGATCCCGGATTGGCGTAGTCACGCCGGAGGAGCGGGCCAAGGTGATCAACTGGTCGCCGGTGCAGGGTCAGTACGAGACAGCGGTCGATCGCGAATCAGCGTATGAGTTGCTCAAGGCAAAAGCCGAGCGGGCAGCGCAGGCGGCAGATGCGGCAGATGCGGCAAAAGCGCAGGCTGAAGCCGACGAGAAGCTCCGCAAGCAGCAGGAGAAGATGGAGACGCAGCAATCCCGCCGTGGCCGCCGATCTTCGAGCGACACACTCCTCGAAGCGACAGCCAAGAGCGCCGGGAGGTCGATCGGCAATTC
>DASQCG010000123.1:0-6735 GCA_035634825.1 Thermomicrobiales bacterium
CGGGCGCTGCTGTCCCACCGCCGCGTCCGGTCCGGCGGAGGCCGGCGGTCGTCAACTTGGCCGCCGCGGTGGCCAACCCAAGCCGCATGTCAATCGTCTTGTTCAATGTGTCACTGCCCCTGGCCCGTCGAGGTGATCACGGTGACGAACGACAGGTTGTCGAAGTCGGCCGCCGGAATCACCTGCACCGTTTGCGTATCGCCCTGGCTATCGATCTGCGGTTGCCCCGATGCCTTGCCGATGATCAACCCGCACGGCATGTTGGCGGTGCGGATATCGGGCGCGCAGGTCGTGATCACTTTCTCCTCGGCCTTGATCTGGACATCGCGGTCGACGTAGCGAATCTCCATCCGGCCGCCCTGCTGCCACATGCCATAGGCCACACCGGTCGCATGGCTGCTCTCCAGCTCGACGCCGACGGTGTGGGTCGAATCGATCGCGAGGAGCACCTGCGAGGAGGTGTCGTCGACCTGGACAACTACGCCGACGTAGTAGTTCGGATCGGTGACGGCCATGCCGACCGTGACGCCGTCGTTCGAGCCGCGGTTGATGACGATGATCTTGTTGACGCCGGTCGGATCGACCGAGAGCACGCGTGCCGGCAGAAATGTCACGTCCGGGCTGGTCTGTTGCAGGTTCAGCATCGCCTGGAGCGCCTGGACCTGATCCGCGACGATCTTGGTGCGCTGGTATTCGGCGTCGAGCTGGGCGTACTGACCCTCGAGATCGTGGTACTTGGTCTCCCACTCGCCTTCGCTCGTCTTTTTCGGCTCGCCGCGATTGAAGGCGCGCTCGGTGATTGGGTTGACGAGGTCGCGCAGGCCGGTCTTGAGCGGATTGAGCGCGGATTGATTGTCGAGGACGATGAAGGCGACGCTGGTTACGACAAACAGCAAAATCATCAGCGCAGTCTGTCGGGCACTCAACGATCCCATGCTTCAGCCTCAACCGCGGGGGTATAGCTCGTACTGGACCGGTCGGGACGGTCCCTAACGGGTGCGGCGCAGCTCTCGGCCGCCGGCCAGCGCGCGCTCATAGAGATGGAGCGCTTCGGCCACGCGTCCGGTTCCGCGGGCGACACAGGTCAGCGGATCCTCGGCCCGGATCACCGGCATCTTGAGCTCGTTCTGCAAGCGCCGATCCAGACCATGCAACAGTGCCCCACCGCCGGCGAGCGTAATGCCCTGCTCCATGATGTCCGCCACCAGCTCCGGCGGCGTCTCTTCGATTGCGGTCTTGACCAGCTCAACGATCGTGTTGACGGGTGGCGAGATCGCCTCCCGCAGCTCGACCGAGCTGATCTCTACCGACTTCGGCAAACCGGTCAACAGGTCCCGACCGCGCAGGACGACCCGGATCTCTTCTTCGAGGGGGTATGCCGAAGCGGCTGCGATCTTCGCGTTCTCTGCCGTGCGCTCGCCGATGACGAGGTTATGGTCCCGCCGGGCGTACTGGATGATCGCATCGTCGATCTCATCTCCTGCCACGCGGATCGAGTGGTTGATGACGATACCACCGAGCGAGATGACGGCAACTTCCGTCGTGCCACCGCCGATGTCGACGATCATGCTGCCGACCGGCTCGTTGATCGGCAAGCCGGCGCCGATCGCCGCGGCCATCGGCTCCTCGATCGTGTAGGCCTCGCGGGCTCCGGCCGAAAGGGCCGCGTCCTTGGCCGCGCGCTTCTCCACCTCGGTCACGCCGCTCGGGATGCCAACCACGACCCGCGGATGCGGCGCCATCATCCGCTGCGTATGCACCTTGCGGATGAAGTAGTGCAGCATCATCTCGACCGTGTCGAAGTCGGCGATCACGCCGTCCTTGAGCGGCCGCACCGCGATGATGCTCTCCGGCGTCTTGCCGACCATTTTCTTGCCCTCGACGCCGACCGCCAATGCACGCTTGGTCTTGGTGTCGATTGCGACGACCGACGGCTCGGAGATGACGATCCCCTTGCCACGGACGTAGACCAGCGTGTTGGCTGTGCCCAGGTCAATGCCAAGATCCCGGCTGAAGAAGCCGAAGAGGGTCGAGAGTGGGCGAATCAAGCGAGGGAGCCTCCCAGGCGTCAAGCGTCGGGGCGATTACCGACGAGTCTGCCGCGAGTTGCAGGGTTCAGCGACTGTCCGATTGAGGGGCAGAAAATACGCCACCGTATGCGACATAACGCAGCCGGAAACCGAATCGGAGTATAGCACAGCAAACCACTCTGACCGGCTTTTGGTCACCGGCTCCGGCCGAGGAGGCGCAGCACGAAAATCAGCAGCAGCGCGCCGAAAATTGCGACGATCAGGCTCGGGAAATTGAAGCCGGTCGTGAAGTCTCGCCCGGTGATCAGCGTATAGATCGCTCCGCCCAGCAAAGCGCCGCCGATGCCGAGCACGATATTGGTCACGCAACCCTCCGGGCGATCATCTCCATACAGCCGACCGGCGATCCAACCCGCGATCGCGCCGAAAATGATCCAAAAGACGGGGTTCATGCGCGACTCCTGTGGTCGTTGGTCGTTGGTCGTTGGTCGTTGGTCGTTGGAAAAGCTTACCTACTACTGACTGCCGGCTACTTCTTTCGTTTCATCTCCCAACGTCCATCTACCATCAACCCACTGCTCGACTAAACTCCTGCCATGGACATGAACCTCCGCCACCTTGCTGCTGGCGAATTGACTGATTCCTTGCCTGAGACCCCGCACGAGCTGTCGTTTGATCGCGCCAAAATCGACGAGTTGATCGACCGCGTGCGGAAGGGCGAGCCGGTCGACCTGCTGACCGAAATGCTGGCCTGCGTCGACTGGCGCGGCACCTTCACCGAGCCGGATGGACGGCCGATCACGATCGAGGACATCGCGCGGCTGATTGCCTACTACAAGCAGAAGTTCGCCGATGTCGGCGTGATCTACATTGCCGACCTGCTCTCGACCGAGTTTATGACCGAGCAACGCGCCCGGGGCGATATCGTCTTCTCGGAGGAGCTGCTGCGCCTGTTCCGGGACCAGCCAGACGTTTGGCAAGAAATCCGCCTCTTCTTCCGCCGCAAGGAGTTCGTGACCGCGCTCCTTACCCAATCTCACGCCAGCCGCTGGGCTTCCCTGAATCCGGACCTCAGGGGACAGGCGACAGAAAACGAAACAGCCGATCACGGCTGACCGGCTGCTCATCGACCCTACTTGTCTGTCCACCGTCGACTATGCGCGAGCCGTGGCTTCCTTCTCCATCTTGTCGAAGAACTGGCCGACGATCGATTTGGCGGCGGGCTGGATCATGCGGGCTCCGACCCTGGCCAGCGAGCCGCGCACGTTTGCCTCGCCCTTGTACTTGACGATAGTGCCGCCATTGTCTTCAACCAGCTCGAGGTCGCCGACGCCGGAGACCTGCCCTTGCGGACCCGAACCCTCGACGGCCATCTTGTAGCTCTCGGGCTCGTTCTTGTCGGAGATTTTGACTTTGCCGGTGAAGGTGCCGCGGATGAAGGAGATGCCGATCTTCATCGTCGCAACGTACTCGTCCGGTCCGACCTCTTCCAGTTTCTCGCAGCCCGGGAGACTCGCCTTGAGCACCTCCGGATCAAGCAGGAACTGCCAGACCTTGTCGCGCGGCAAGTCGAACCGGTGCTGTCCCGACACTTCCATCAAATCTTCCCCTGGATGCGAAGCCATTGCGCGCTCATGGGATGACATTGAGCGCGTCTACTCAGGCTGGCAGTCTACCAGAGCCAAACCGGCGCGAAGGCGCCCGGAATTCGGCATCAACCACAACGGTATGACTGAATCGGGACTTCTGATGCGTTTGCGGATCAAGGCTCATTCGATAGCCTGTCATGGGAACCCCGTCTACCGCTCGTGCGTCGAATGCCCGGGGTTGCCTTGTGGCTAATGCGGCGCCACCGGGGCGCGTTTGGTGAGTCTTCCGCTATGGTTTCCTCGCGACCCCTCGCCCCAACCAATACCTCGCCATTGCGGTCGCTCCGCCGAATCTCATCCAGGCACGATTCATTCGATCTCGTCACCGATCCGGCCTTCGAGCCCAACGCCCAGCGGAGTGAGACCGCGGACCTCGCGCACAGCGTTCCCGAATCCCGGCGCACCGGCTCGCTCAAGACATCGGGGCACTTGCCGCGCCACACCGGTTACCTGCACGGGGTCTCGCTCTCGGCCATCCTTCAGATGCTTCATCTCGAGCGCAAGACCTGCGTGGTCGAGGTGTCCGCCCATGGGCTTCTGGGGAGCCTGACGCTGGTCAACGGCGAGTTGGTCGACGCCGCAGCCGGCGACCACTCCGGTGAAGATGCCGCGCTGGAGATCCTGGGCTGGATCGACCCGCAAACCGCGATCCTCGACGGAGCGGAAACGTTTCGGCACACCGTGCAGCGACCGATCACGCAGCTGATCATGGATGCGGTCCGGATCGTCGATGAGTCCGGGATGCTCAATCCGGCCAATCTGCCCGCATTCGATCGCGATCCCGCGATGCGCGCATCCGGCGACTGGCAGTGGCTGATCGACTCCCTGACGATGATCGGCGCGACCAATGTCCAGATCGTGACGCCCGATTCACTGCCGTCCGAGCGCCGCCAGACCGGCTTTCTCGGTGGCGATCTGGCGGGCGATCTTGCCCGTGGCATCCGCACCTGGGCCACGCTCCTCGGCCCGGACGTCTCCGAGGTTGTCGCGACCCGCAGCGAGTGCATCGTTGTGCTCGCGGTACTCGACGTCGACCGCTCCGAGTTCGTCTATGCCGAGGCTCCCGGCCTCGAGACTGCCGAGCTCATCCGCCGCTCCCTCCGTTCGATCCGCAAGTAGTGGATGGTTGTTGGACGTTGGTCGTTGGTCGTTGGTCGTTGGAATAACGCGGGACGCGGCCAACGCTATCCATTTTCCGTCTACCAACGTCCAACGACCATCTACCATCCACCAACCACTCACCTCCCGTACCATGACGCGAGTCAATTCAGGCTCATGTCGAGGGAGACGCAATGGCGACCAGGACCCGCATCAACGCGGCGCATATCATCGCGACGCAGAACAATGAGCACCGCCACCTGCGCGACGGCGTGGTGGTCTACGAGGGCGATCGCATCATCCACGTCGGCAAGTCGTTCGACGGAGAGGCCGACCAGACGATCGACCTGCCGCACGGCGTCCTCACACCCGGGTTCATCAACACCCACGCCCATCTCGCCGGGTCGCCGCTCGACAAGTCGTTCATCGAGGATGTCGGGCCGCGCCAGTTCTACGGCTCCGGGCTCTTCGAGTATTTGCCGGTTCGCGGTGGCGCGCAGGACGCTGAGGCGGACGTCGCCTGTCTCGCCTTCTCGATGGCCGAGCTGCTCCGCACCGGCACGACCACGATCATGGAGATCGGACACCGTGCCCCCGAGGCGGTTGAGCAAGCCAACAAGGTCGGGATGCGGCTGTACATGGGTCTCGGCTATCGCTCCGGCAAGTGGCTGACGACCGATGGCAAGCGCGTAAGCTGGGAGTGGGACGAGCCGGCTGGATACGCCGGAATGGACCGGGCAATCAAGTTCATCGAGGACTACGACGGCCAGTCCAACGACCGCATCAAGGGCTTCCTCTCGCCGATGCAGATCGACACCTGCACCGAGGACCTGCTCCGCAAGTCGAAGGAAGCGGCCGACTCGATGGGCGTGCCGATCGCGCTCCACGCGGCGCAATCGGTCAACGAGTTCAACGAGATGGTCGCCCGTCATGGCCGCAGCCCAATCGAGTGGCTGGAGGACATCAACTTCCTCGACTCGAACGTGATCCTCGGCCACGCGATCATCCTCGCGGGTGGATCGTGGGCGAACTACGCCGGCAACGACATCGAAGTACTGGCCCGGACCCACGCCAACGTCGCCCATTGCGTCTGGGTCTTTGCCCGGCGCGGAATTGCGATGGAGTCCTTCGCGCGCTACACCCAGGCCGGCGTCAACATGACGCTCGGCACCGACACCGCGCCACAGTCCATGCTCGAGGCGCTGCGCTGGGCAGCGGTCGTCAGCAAGATCGTTGACCGGCAAACGGGCGTTGCGACCGCGGCCGACGTCTTCAAGGCAGCCACACTCAACGGCGCGAAGGCCCTGAACCGGGACGATCTCGGCCGGATCGAGGTCGGCGCCAAAGCGGACCTGTTGATCTGGGACGGCGACACGATCTTCATGTCGCCGCTGCGCGATCCGATCAAGAACATCGTCTATTCCGCCGAGGCGGAGGACCTGAACACGGTGATCATCGACGGCGAGATTCGCGTCAAGGATCGCCAGGTACTCGGCGTCGACACCCGCAAGCTTGCCCTCGATCTGCAAGCCGCCGGTGACCGGATGTGGCCGGAGATGGCGCAATACGACTGGAATGGCCGCGATGCGGACAAGCTCTCGCCGCAGTCCTTCCCGGAGTGGAAATAGGCCCGAGTTGGCAGACGGAGACCGGGACATTGCCAGTTCCGGTCTCCGGACCACACGCGACAAACTGAGCACTAAGTCGAGGAAACCGATGCCTGACCTTGGCCCCGTAGTCGACGACACCGACGCGCAACAATTTGAGCTGGTGGTCGACGGCTTCACCGCGTTTGCGGCATATCAGCGCGATGGAAACGCAATCGTGTTCACGCACACCGAGGTGCCGCCGGAATTGCAGGGACAGGGTGTCGGCTCCGCGCTGGCCCGAGGCGCGCTCGATGCGGCGCGGGCTGAGGGCGCGGAAGTCGTCCCTCTCTGCCCCTTCATCGCCTCCTA
>DASQCG010000124.1:0-7098 GCA_035634825.1 Thermomicrobiales bacterium
GCATTAGTCGTGGGCTAACTGGTCGATACAGGCGACAACGGAGAGGATTATCACCGGATCAATTCCGGGAACGATTTCCACGCCGTAGATGTCGCGAACCCGGAACCACTTCTTCGAGACCACCGCGGCCGAAAAGCCGTCCCGCTTGATCTCGTACTCGTGGTTGACGATATTCCCGTCCGCATCCAGATCCGGACCATCCGTGATATTGACTGAAAATCGCTGGCGGACCGGGGTGTAAAGCGCCTTTTTGACCATTGCGATTCGCTCGCCGTTTGGCCCTTCGATCTCCATCGAGTCCTTGACCCGCAGCCACTTCTCCTGGATCTTGGCCACTTCGTGGCCCTCCGCATCGCGGATGGTCAGGGTGCTGCGCAGGCGGAGCATCTTGCCGTCGACTTTGAAGGCCCGATGACCTTCCTCGTCCTCGATGTAGTAATCGTCCCCGAACGAGAACATGCGCTCCTTCATCTTGTAGCGCTTGTGGCCGGGGATGATGGCCGTCGCAGCTCCCCCGGCATCCGAATCATCCTTGTGACCGAACAGTCGTCGCATCGTGCTCAATCCTCTCGTTACCGCGATGTCACGGCGCTGCGATCCGCTCGACGGACAGGAGCGGCATGCCGAGGTCGTACAGACTCGTCAGGACTCCGACCAGGGCTGCCTGGTCCGCCAGTTGGCCCGATAGCTCCGTTACCGCCTGATCACCCGCCCGCACGACCAAAATGCGCAGTCCGCCCAACCGCCCTGACCAGTTCGCGTCCAATGCTCCCTGGACGCGAATGGAGTACGTGGCTGGCTCAAACAGGGTCAGGTACGTTGCCTCCCTTGGCATGGCCCGCTTGCCTTCCGCGTATCCCGGTTCGAGGAGGTCGAAGACGTTCCTGATCGAAAAGGAATCCATCGTCGTCGACCCGTCAGTCAACCGCCTGTCACAGCGTCAGGCGGTTGACGCCTGATCGATCCGCTTCTGAATCTCGGCGAGTCGATCGGCCGAAAGTTCCGTTGACATCAACGTGCCGCCGTGTCTGGCCAGCGCCTCGATCACCCGATCGGGCGAGTCAGAATCGGCAAGCATCAACGTGGCACATCCGCCCGGCTGCAATGCCTTCTCCACGGACTGCGCAAACTCGGGAAACTCCTTGTCATCCTTGTGCACACTTCGCCGACCGATCATCAGGCCGGTCACAGTTCCGACGGCAATGCCGGCGACCGGAACCGCGAAGATCACGCCGGTCAAGGCGCCAAGGGCGAGTCCCTTGGTGGTGCTGGAGCGCACCGAGCGATCGGTGCCCTCGTATTCAATGTGGCCGTTGGCGTCTTTCGTCACCTGGGCGGATTCGAGCACGTGCAGGTAGCCGGCGTCTTCCAGTCCATGCACCGACTCGAGGGCAGCCTTACGGCTTTGCTGATCTGGGTAGAGCAGGGCAAAGAGCGTCGCCATCACGGTCCCTCCAGGCCACTATCGTGCGCCACCCGCCAGCCGGGTGCATCGCCCATGGGGAACCAGAAAGGATGCACGTGCCTGAGCACGACCGAGTCAGCCGGTTAGGCCACCGGCAGCAAGCCCATTTCATCCGCCTTGATGAGCGCCTGGCGACGGTTCGCCACACCCAGCTTGTCGTAGATGTTGCTGTTGTGTCGCTTCACCGTCAAGGGCGAGATGTAGAGCTCGTCGGCGATCTCCTGATTGGTCAGTTGCCGGCTCAGGCAGAGCAAGATCTGCGCCTCGCGCTCGGTCAACATCTCGAAGATCTGGAAGCGCGACCGGTTCGGCTGGATGTGCTGCGGAGACGCGGTTCCGCCGAATGCCGACAGGATCCGCGCCGCGAACGCCGCCGCATCGCTGGCCCTGGCGGCTTCCCGGAGGAGCGGCACGAGGCGTGCGCCGGCATCGAGATAGCTCCGCACCATTCCGAGCGGTCCACCAATCCGGAGCGCGCTGACCAGCGCAGCATTCGCCTCCGATCGCCGGCCCTGGGCATGGTGAGCGATTGCGCGCAGGGCAAGGCACTGGACCTGCCGGTGCGTATCCCGGATCGAAATGGCGAGCTCCAGCACATCGTCGATGTGCCGGTGCGCCTCGTCGATGCTCGCATCGGTCGACTCGGCCAGCAGCACCTTGACCCGCGTCAACAGCGGCACCTCGAATTCGCTCAGGTTACCCATGTCGAGGGACGTGCCGGAGCTTGCCAACCAGTGAATCGCGCGCTCGCGGTCTCCGGCGGCCAGCGCCAGGTGGGCCTCGAATGCGTGCAGCTGGGGCAAGAGCTCGAGGCTCCGCACCTCCAGGATGAGTTGCCGGAGCTGCTCGAGCGCATTGGCGGCGTCCTGCTCCCGGCCCTGGTGCTGATATGACAGCGCAAGGCCTTCGAGCGCCTCAATCACGACCGTCTCGACCGTCCGCCGCGTGTTGACGCTGGCGGCAGTGAAATGGGAGATCGCATCATCGAGGTCGTTCAGCTCGTACGCGATGGCTCCGAGCGTCAGGCGACCGAATGCAAGTCCGGACTGCAGGTCATGTTCGGTGGCCAATTCAACCGCGTAGTTGGCCGTGAACGCGGCATCGTCGAAGTTGCCCTCGACGAAGTACGACGTCGCGAGTCCAAGCAGCCCGAAGATCGTGGCCGAATCGACCCGTCCCCCGTCCGCATCGAGCTCCATCGTCACACGGTGGATTGCGCTATTCAGGTGACCGCTCGCCTGCATGGCGCGCGCCTGCCAGAAGCGGGCGCTACCACGCGCGAACCGCTGGCTGGGCGAGACTTGTTCCAAGGCGCGCTCGGTAACCGCCTGGTAGGTGTCGACGTTGGTGTCGAACGGGAGTGTGGTGGTTTCGAACAGTGCGATCTCCGCCGCTCGCCAGCTCGGCAAATCATCGCCATTTGCTTCCAGCAGCGCTTCCACGTCGCGCAGGAGCGGCCGCGTCCCGGCCACGACGCCGGATCGCCACCGCACGAGCCGGGCGCGGGCGAGCAGGAGAGCGGGGCGGGACGCGATCACGCCATCCGGCAACATCCGCAGCCACGCCTCCAACCTCGACCATTGGTCGGACGCGAGCGCGCGTTCGACGTGCGCTTCGACGAGATCGCCGGCGCTGGTCGGGTCACCGCCAGCCACGGCGTGCCGAACGGCATCCTCGATCATCCACTGTTCAGCAAACCAGGCACTGGCCCGCTGGTGGAGTTCGGCCATGCCGTCTTCGCCGACCTGTATGGCCAGGCAATGCCGGAAGAGTTCGTGGAAGAGCGGATGCAAGCGGTACCAGCCCGGCTCATCCCCGCGCTGCTCCACGTAGAGATCGCTCCGCGCCAGCTCCTCAAGTATCTGCTCGGCATCGGCCGGCGAGACGCCGTCGCTGAGCGCGCTACCAAGACGGGCGCAGACCCGGTCGACAATTGAAGTGCGCAGGAGGAAGTCCTGCACGGCTGTCGATTGCCGGGCCAGCACTTCTTCGACGAGAAAGTCCATGACATGTCGATCACCGATTGCCAGTACCGCCTCGGCCAGTGTCGGGCGATCGGTCACGCCGCGCAGGGCTACCGCCGCGAGCTGCAAACCCGCCACCCATCCTTCGGTCCGATGCTGGAGCATCTCCAGCAGCTGCTCATCGATCGGTTCGTCCGTGCAATTGGCCAGCAGGCTCCGGGTCTCCTCCGGCGTAAAGCGGAGGTCCACTGCCCGAATCTCATCCACATAGCCGCGGCCACGCATGCGCGCGTGGGCCAGGGGCGGATCCGACCGGGAGCAGATCACCAGGTGCAGGCGTGGTGGCGGGTACTGCAGCAGTGCCGTCAGGAACTCGTGCACCTGTCCTTCGGCGATCTCATGGTAGTCGTCGAGGACAAGAACGAGGTCCTGCGCCAGATCCAGGAGCTCATCGCCGAGCGTGGCGCCGAGCGACTCCGCGGAATGCTTATGGTTCTGCATCGCCCGCAAGGTCGCGTCGCCGACCGGACAGACCACCTGCACCGCCGCGACCAACTGCGTTACGAAACGATCAAGATCGTTGTCGTTCGAATCAAGCGTGTACCAGGCAGACTCGACCGCTGTGTGGGCGAGCCAGTCCGCGAGAAGGGTCGTCTTGCCAAAACCGGCCGGTCCGATGACGAGGACGAGCGGGCGGTCCAGGCTCAAATCCAGTTGCCGGGCAAGCCGTGGGCGAGAAACCAAACCCGGGGTGAGTTGCGGACGCATTACTTTCGCGCGCCGAGTTACATTGCTGCCACCGCGCTTGGCCTTCGCTGTATTCAGATCCCAGGGCGCGGTCTTCGGGAGATATCCAGCCTGAATTGCCATAAGAATTCCTTCTTTGGGCCGCGAGCAGTAATTCGCCCCATGTAGTCGCAGGTAACGGTCGAGGCAACGGGGGATTCGTGCATCCCGTCACGTTGTCCGGAGAGTTGCTCGCTTCATGTCCAGGTTGAATGGCGCTCAGAACAGCGGTGAAGCCAATTCAGTCGTTGAAGCAGAGACGCCACCCAGCCATGAAGCAAATCTCCTCCCGATACTGTATGAAGCGCCGTTGCCCTCGATTCGCCAAGAGATGCCCCAGCACCCTTTGGAACCGAAGGGCAGACGCTACTGAGGTGCTGAGTGACCCGCTGAACCCGTGTCAGTTCCCCCGGGCCTGGTTCAGCGAACCAGAGCGATGGAGGATGAGGTACCGCAGATCCTCATGCAGACGTTGCACCAGATAAAGGTCGGTCGCCTCTCGCCACTCTACTGCGCGGACAATCCAATGTGTCCGAGTGGTATTTGCCTGTGCAGCTGTCTACCCTACGACTGTGCCACGGGGTCAGTGTTTGAGCAATCCAGCGGTCGCTGTATTTGTTGTCGGGTGTTTCCAGTAAACGTACAGTGCCGTCAGGCAGTCGCGATGCCCTCGCGGATGGCATAGCGGACCAGATCCACGATGGATCGGAATCCGAATTTGCGCATGATCGCGGCGCGGTGCGTCTCTACCGTCTTGACACTTATGTGGAGCAGCTCGGCGATTTCCTGGTTGCCGCGGCCCTCTGCCAGAAGCTGTATGACCTGCCGCTCGCGAGGTGTCAGCTCATTCGCCGCGGACTGCCCCGCGGGTGACTCGCCCCGGTCGCGCACGTACCCCTGCACGATTGTCTGCATGACCTCAGGGTTGAAAAATGGCCGGTGGATCGAGAGCGCCTCAACCGCGTCGATGAGGTTACTCGCGCCATCGGACTTCAATACGTAACCGCGCGCGCCGACGGACAATGCCTCGAATACCAGTTCCTCCGAGTCATGCACCGTAAACACAAGCACCTCGGTGTTGGGTGACTCGCGCCGGATCCGGCGGGTTACCTCGAGCCCATTCAATTCAGGCAGGCTCAAATCCAGCACCGCGACATCCGGCCGGTGCTCTCGCGCCCGCTCGACCGCCTCGCGCCCATTCTCCGCCTCAGCGCAGACTTCCCAGTCGGGATGCGTTTCCAGCACCTCCCGCAACCCCCGACGGACGATCTCATGGTCATCGGCGAGCAGGATGCGGATCATCACGTCATCACCTCCTCGGCCGGCGCCCGGACGGTGACGACCGTGCCATTCGGGTCGCTGGCAATTTCGAGATCGCCACCGAGCTGCTGGACACGCTCGCGCATGCCCGGAATGCCCACGCCCAGCGGTGTTTCACCCCCTCCATCGTCCCAGCGGGCAATCCCGGCGCCGCGATCGCTGATCGTCAGCCGCACGTCGTGGTCGGATCGCGTCAGGGCGATCCGGGCAGTCGGGCTGCCCGAGTGGCGCTGAACATTGGTTAGTCCTTCCTGGACGACGCGGAAGAGTGCGGTCTCGACATCGGGAGACAGTCGTCCGATATCGTCCAGGGCGTCGAGCTCAATCACGATGCCGCTGCGCTCAGTGAATCCCTTGACGTACCAGCGAACCGACGCCGCCAAACCTGCCTCGTCCAACATGGGCGGGTGCAAGAGGTACGAGAGGGTGCGGACCTCCCGCAGGACCTGGTTGCCCAGGCTGTCGATCTCATTGAGCAGACTGTCGAGCCGATCGCTGATCCCCGGCCCGATCTCGGCTCGAACCCGCTGCGCATCGACCGTCAATGCGAACAACTCCTGGGAGGTGACATCGTGCAGCTCGCGAGAGATGCGGCGGCGTTCCTCATCCTGGAACTGGAGCAATCGGCGGGTAAGGTTCCGCATTGCATCTTCGGCAACCTTGTGGTCGGTGATCTCGGTCAACGTGCCGACGAAGCACTCTGCCGTGCCGTCCGGATCGGCCAATCTCGATGCGCGGATCCTGAACCAACGCCAGTTTCCGTTTTGCGCGCGCAGGCGCAGATTGAGCTCTGGCAGCGCCGAATTGCCTTCGGCGTCCAGGGGCAGTTCCGGCGCGAGCGCAGCGTGCAGGAAGCGCCGGGTCGGGATGAGATCTAGCGGGTGAACGCGATAAAGCCAGCCTCGGAGCGTTGTGGGTGGGTTCTCTAGTCCGAGTAGATAGCCAAGCGCGGTGTCGACGTAGAATTCGCGGCTCCGGACGTCGTATTCGCAGAGCGCGACACGGCCGGCCGCGGTCGCCCGAACATACCGGCGCTGGCTCTCGCGAAGCTTCCGCTCAGTGCGCTTGCGGTCGGTAATGTCACGGCCGATCGACTGGAACTCGACGATGGCGCCGTTCGCATCCCGGATCGCATGATCCTCCCATTGCTGCCATCGGATCGATCCATCCGCGCCAAAGACTTCGTGCTCCATCAGCACCTGGCGATCGCTCTCGACCAGGGACTGAACATGCTCGAGCGCAGACGGATGGAGCTCTTCGGGAAGAAGCTCGAGGAACCTGGTGCCGATCAACTGGTCACGCGTGCGGCCAAACGCACGGCAGTAGGCGTCATTGACGAACGTCAGCGTCGTGTCGGGCAAGAACCGACAGATGAGCTCGAACTGACTCTCGACGACTCCTCGGTACTGTGCCTCTGTGGCACGCAGCGCCACCTGATCGAGCACATGCGCGGTGACGTCATGGACTGCGACGACGGCGGAGTCGGACTCACCGCCAACGAGCGCGGCGTCGACCTGGGTCCAGATCAGGTCGCCGTTTTTGCCGACGAAGCGCAACCCGTGT
>DASQCG010000125.1:0-3099 GCA_035634825.1 Thermomicrobiales bacterium
CCAGCCCGCCGATCGCCGGCCACCACATCCAGTGAATTGGCAGGCGGTGGAAGGCGTCCTCTGCCGCGTAGACCATTGCCGTCAGGAGGGCTGACAAGCCGCCGGCAAGGAGCCCTGCGACCACGCACAGGATCAGTCCCCATGGTCCGATGTACGCCTCATGGATGGGAGTCGGGAAGAGTGGACCCATACCCAGGAGATATCGGCGCAGGATTACCGCCGTTGCACTGGCGAGGGCTACGGGAACAAGGCTGCGCGGCTTCCACTCGAAGAGCAGCAACTCGACGGCCAGCAGGACGGCGGCCACCGGTGAGGCAAAGGTGGCGGACATGCCGGCTGCAGCGCCAGCCACCAGCAACGTCTTCCGCTCGGCGCTGGTCAGATTGAAGAACTGCGCGACCAGCGACCCGAAAGCGCCGCCGGTCATGATGATCGGCCCCTCGGCGCCGAACGGACCACCGGAGCCGATCGAGATCGCGGAAGACAGCGGTTTCAGCACTGCCACGCGGGGCTGGATTCGGCTGCCACCGATCAGAATGGCCTCGATGGCTTCCGGGATGCCGTGACCGCGAATCCGCTCCGAGCCGAATCGAGCCATCATGCCGATGATCAGCGCGCCGATGACCGGGATCAGAATCACGAATACCCCGAGGTTGTTGTCGGCGGGAGAGACGGCGGATGTGCTTAGCCGGCCAAAGAAGAAGAGGTTCGTGAAGAAGGCGATCATGCGCAACAGGATCAGTGCCAGGAAGGCGCTGACTCCGCCCAGAACCACGGCAATGGCGGACAACATCACGATTCGCCGCGTCGCGGTGAAGTCGCCGAGCGGTTGCTCGGCCGTCACTCCCCCGCCGCGGTCAGGGCTGACCCCGATCGGCATGAATGTGGACTCCTTGAGTTCTCTGTAACGGAGAGCGTGGCGTGGGCCGCCACGACATCGTAATAATATCGTATTACGATGAGTATTGACCAGCGTGATCCCATGCATGGGGCGCGCGGGCTACGGGCATCGGAGGATCCAATGACGACGCAGTCATTTACCTATCGGGAATCGATCGACGAGCTCCTGCGGCACGATCACTACACGCCGGAGGATCTGGCCGAGCTGCTGGGGATGGATGTCTGGTCCATTCGGAGGGCGGCGCGGACGGGAGAGCTACGGGCATTCATCGTCGATCACCACGTGCTGTGCATCCGCCGGCAGGACGCCATTCGCTGGCTCAGCGAGCGCCCGGGATATTAGAGACGCACACCGGACGTCCCGACCTGGACGTCCGGTGCCGTTGACGGGGAAGCGATGGATGCGCAGCGACTCGAGCGGTCCCCTGGATCTCCTCGAGTTGTTTCCGAAGGCGTGATGGCTAGAACGGTTCGTCCACGACGCGCGTGTTCGGCTCCATCGGCTCATCGGTGAGGTCGGGATCGTCGTAGATGTCCTCTTCGACGATGACATCGTTGCCGTACATGTTCGCTTCGTCGTAGGTGTCGAGGTTGTCGTCACCTGAGGCCTGCGGCGGGCCGCCGATGTGGAGATCGACGCCCGGGAGCCTACCCTCGCCCGGCTGCGGCGTGTTGTCTTCGCTCTCAAATGGATCGGGCCTGCGGTCGGTCATGATCAATCGCTCCTTCCGCGCGCCACGCGGGGTCGCGCATGGAGTACATGCTAGCTGGCGCTGATGACCATAGGTGTTCGCCAGCCTACTGACCCGCCCGCCCTATTACCAAACTGGCCGGAATCGGCCAGAATAGGGGTGATTGGTTTCGCGTGAAGGGAGGCCAGCATGGATTCGGTTCCCGATATCGAAGCAGGTGATCTGGAGGAGATCCTCAAGAAGGACCACTACACGCCCGAAGAGCTCTCGGTCTTGCTGGGCGTCAACAAGCATGCGATCGAAGCCGCCGCCCATTCGGGCGAGCTCCGGGCCACGCTCCTCGAGCATCACATCATCAGCATCCAGCGGGAGGACGTCATCCGTTGGATCGAGAGCAATCGATGACTACTGACCGTCAAGGACCGCGCAATTCGGCAGGCGTCATGCAGTTTGAGCCGGGCGGATACCGATACATAGAGGGTGTGTTCCAGTATTCGGCCGGCGTCGCTGCGGAGTCTGGATATGCGATCGTTCGGGCGCGACTGGCCCGGCCCTTGCCGCTGCTGGAGGGGTTCGCCGCGGTCGAATCGCACCTGGCGGCGATCGATCGGCCGACGACGGCGTTCTGCGCGTGCGAGCTGCGATCGCCCGAGCCATTCAGCGAGCAGGGATTCGTCGAATTCAATCACCAGTACGTGGGGACGCTCGAGCGCTGGGGTCTCTATCGCGGTGGCATCAATCCGGTTGCGAGGACCAACGTTTGTCCCGAGTTCGACAAGCCGGCGAGTCCTTCGCTGCATGCCTTCTCGTACACCGTCCCGTCCGACACGACGCGCGGCAGCTTCATCATCGCCGGCGGTGGTGAGGCGCGCGAGGGAGCCGGGGATTACCGCAACAGCATTGTGCGGCTCGGCGATACCTCGGTGGACGGATTGCGCGAAAAGGTGCGCTTCGTGATGACCGAGATGGAGCGCCGGTTGGCGGCGCTTGGGTTTGGCTGGGGCGACGCGGTTTCAACCCAGGCGTACACCACGCACGACATTGGATCGCTGATCCGCGACGAGATCGTCGGCCGCGGCGTGACCGGCGGTCTGAGCTGGCACTATTGCCGGCCTCCGGTCGTGGACATCGAGTACGAGATGGATGTCCGCGGCTCGGCCATGGAGATCGTGATTTAGCAGAAGGAAACGCGACAGCCCCCGGAAACGATTCGGTCGCCGGAGGCTGTCGGTTCGTTAGCGGCGCGATTGCTAGGCAGCGTCGCGGGCCGCTTCGAGTGTGGCGATGTCGATCTTGCCCATTTGCATCAGCGCCTGGGTGACTCGATTGGCCTTCGCGGGATCCGGATTGGTCATCAGTTCGCCCAGAGCCGATGGCACAACCTGCCACGAAAGGCCGAACCTGTCCTTCAGCCAGCCGCACTGGCTCGGCTCGCCGCCGTTCGCAGTCAACTTGTCCCAGTAGTAGTCGACCTCGGCCTGATCCTTGCAGTCGATCATGAACGAGA
>DASQCG010000126.1:0-12915 GCA_035634825.1 Thermomicrobiales bacterium
CGATTCCGGTCGTCAGTTCCCCGACGCTGTGCGCGACGATATCCTCGACCGAGCTCTCGCCCACCAGCGGCGCCGCGATCAGGTGCTTGTGGTGCCCAGTCACCTGCACGATGTGGACCGGAGCCCGCTGCGCGATCCAGAGCAGGTCGGTGATCGACCGCCCATAATCGGCCGGCCCCATGTCGACGATCGCCCGCCCACCGGCCGCGAAGTAGACCTCGAGGTCGTTCAATGAAGCAGCCGGGTCGTCGAGGACCTGGTCCGGGTCATTCGCGGCCAGCGGGTTGACGAAGTTGAATACGTGCTCGTGGTGGAGCGTGAAGCCGAGCGCACCGGGATCGATCGGGCCGAGCACGGTCATCACGTGCGGGTGGTTGAGATCGACCTCTTCGTCCGCATCCACCGGCTCGAAGCTCTCACCCTCCTCGAGCCCAAAATCCCACGTCTCGTCAACGAACTCGGTCACGCCCGCACCCACTCGCCCGACTTGCCGCCGGATTTCTCGGCCAGCCCAATCCCGGTGATCATCATGCCCCGGTCGACGGCCTTGACCATGTCGTAGACCGTCAGCGCCGCCACGCTGACCGCTGTCAGCGCCTCCATCTCGACGCCGGTCTGGCCGCGCGTCTCGACCGTGGCCCGGATCGAGACACCGGCATCGTCCAACTCAAGCGCCAGATCGACCTTGGTCAGCAACAGCGGGTGGCACATCGGCACCAGCTCGTGCGTCCGCTTGGCCGCCATGATCCCGGCCACCTGCGCGACCGCCAGCGGATCGCCCTTCTTGACCCGGTTGGTCCGAATCAGCTCGATGGTCTCCGGCTGCATGTCGACCCGGCCGGTGGCCACGGCTCGCCGGGCGGTAACCGCCTTATCGCCGACATCGACCATCCGGGCCCGGCCACTTTCGTCGAAATGGGTCAATGTGCGCTCGCTGCTCATTGCGATGCCCTCCTCAGGCGGTATGCTGGAGAGACATGATACGGGCAGGATCGCTTTGGATCGTGCCTGATCGGAAGGTTCAAGGTTGTGAGCTCATTTCTTCGCGCCGCCCGCCGACTTGCCGAGCATCCTGCCACGCGCGACATCGTCAAGAAGCAGGCCGATCGTGTCGCGCGCGTCGCCCAGGAATCCGATGCGACGGGACGTGGCGCGAGCGCGATTGTCGGGGCGCTCGCCAATGGCAAGGCCTCCTTGTCGGCCCTGAACGAGTTCGGCCGGCAGCTCCAAACCCGCGGATCCTGGCTGGACGGCGTGCAGCAGCTCGTCGGTCAGCACTCGTCCGAACAACTCAAGGCGGTGGCGAACAACGCGGTGTCGGCGCTGCCCGAATCGGTCCGCGCCGATCTGCTCGGCCGGCTGACGCGTCAGGCGGATCTTCTGCCGAACGGCGCAGTCAACGATCTCGCGGGCGCGGTCACCGGGCTCCTTGGGCAGGGCAATGGCATTCAGCAGCTCTTCGGCGCGCTGGTCGCGGGCAAGGGCAACGTGCCGGGAAACAGCCTCGACCTGGTCACGGCCATGAAGGATCCCTCCGTGCGCGAGTTGGCGCGGTCTCTGACCAGCGCCCTCGTCAGCTCCAAAACCAGGGGCTTGCTGAAGTAGGACTCACGACTTCCGGACCAGCACCACCCCCGCGAAGACCAGGATGATCCCGAGGATGCGTGGCGCGGAGATGGGGTGCTTCTCCAGGCCGATCCAGCCGAAGTGGTCCATCATCACCGCCATCAAGAGTTGGCCGAAGATGACCAGCGTGAAGAGCACCGCGCTGCCGAGTTTCGTGATCAGCACAGCCACTGCCGCGACGTAGATCGCGCCGAGAATACCGCCGATCCACATCCACCACGACGCGTTCGTGAAGGTTGAGCCATCCGGCACGGGCCTGCCCATGACCAAGCCGGAGAGCGCAAAGAGGAAGATCGTCGAAACGGTCGTCGAGATCAGTGCGGTCCGGTACGGATCGCCGACCACCAGCCGCAGTTCGCCGTTGATGCTCGCCTGCACCACGACGAGCGCGCCGCCCAATGCTGCCAGCAGCACGTAGAAGACAATCATCGCCCGCACCGCGTCCCCTTCACCCCGATCCGGCCAGCGCCAACGACGCGCATGGTGACAGATTTCAGAGCAGGACGTGGGGGCAGGGACGGCTAGCCGTGGGGATTGACCTTGGTCGGAGTGAACGTGACGGCTACGCGCGACTCGCCCGGGCGATCGTTCTTGCGCAAATCCGCACCGTACTTCGCGCCGACCCGGTCGGCGAAGGCGTAGTCGGGATCCGGCTCCATGTGCGCCCGCGCCCGGATCTCAAGCGTCCGGTACGGGTTGGATGGATCGATGAAGAACAGGCTCGCCTCCGGATGCCGCCGCAGGTTCTTGACCTTCTGGCGCGTCGTATTCAGTGACATCCGCACCGTGCCGTCGTCCTCGACCAGGAACCAGACTGCGGTCACCTGCGGAAACCCGTCCGGCCCGATCGTCGCCAGGGTAACGGCCGGCCGGGCCGAGAGCAGATCGCGATAAGTCTCGGGAATCACAGTATTTGGCATGAGTTCGACCTCCTCGCACATCGGGTAAGCGGTGGCAAGATGCCACTGCCTGAGCGTAGGTCGGATCTGCCGTGCCGAGCCTGCCGGGACTACTGCGGTCCCCGTTGGAGCGCCGCCCGTACATCCGCGACCGGCCCGAGGTGGTGCAGCTTGTCCGGGTTGATCACCCCTCGCACCCGCCGCACCCTGTCGTCGACGATCTCAAGCGAAAGGACGCTGACCAGATCGCCCTCGGCGTCAAGGATCGTCGCCCCCGGCTGACCATTGACCTCGTGCATCTCGATCCGCGCCCCATATTCGCGGACCTGCCGCCCAAGCCCGATCAACAGACGCCCGACATGGTCCACACCGGTGATCGGCCGAGTCCAGGCCGGGACCTTTCCGCCGCCGTCGCCATAGACTGCGACATCGGCCGCCAAAAGCTCCACCAGACCGTCGAGATTGCCGTCGGACATCGCCGCAAAGAACCGCCCGGCCAGCTCGTTCCGCTTTCGGCGCGACGCTTCGAAGCGGGGCTTGCCCTCCTCAACATGCCGCCGCGCCCGGGACGCGAGCTGCCGGCAGTTTGCCTCGTTCTTGCCGACGATCTCCGCGATCTCGTCGAACCCGTACCCAAAGACGTCATGGAGCAGGAAGACCGCCCGCTCGACCGGGCTCAGCCGCTCGAGCAGAAGCAGGAACGCCCACGAGAGCGAATCCGCCTGCTCCGCCTTCGCCGCTGGATCGGCGGCGCTCTTGTCGGTCAGCAGCGGCTCCGGGAGCCACTCGCCGACATACGTCTCGCGTTGGGCCCGCGCCGACTTCAACTCGTCGATCGCCAGGCGCGTAACCACGGTCGAGAGGTACGCGGCCGGCGACTGGATCTCGACCCCATCGGCCAACGCCCGCTGCTGTCGCAGGAATGCCTCCTGCACGACATCCTCCGCTTCGCTCACTGAACCGAGCATGCGGTAAGCGATCGAGAACATCCGCGGTCGCATCGCGGCGATAGTGTCGTCGTCGTACATGACTCTCTCTGCACCTCAAGCGGCGGCCAGAAGCCGATCGGAGTCCGTCAACTCCGTGGATTGCGAGTCCAACAGTCCGTGCCGGAAGCCCTCACGCCAACTGCTCCAAATGGGACACCAGCCCAGCTCGCGCCTGGCTTTTTCGTTCGACGAGCCCCGCCCCTCGGTCATCATCCGTACGCCCGCGTCCCCGATCGCGAATCTTGCGATCCACACGGGAACCCGCATCGGCCGCCTGGCCCCGACTGCCTCCGCCAAGTACGGCAGCCACTCGGCCACGGCCGCCGGCTCGTCGTCGACGATGTTGAAGATCCCGCACTGGCTCCCTTCCACCGCCACAATTGTCGCTGCCGCCGCATCGTCGACATGGAGCCACGACCACACCGCCGCGCCATTGCCGACGATCGGCATCTTGCGCCCGCGGACGATCTCGACCATCGCCTTCGATGCCCTCGGCCCATACAGGCTGCCGTACCGCAGGGCGATCCCGTCGAGCGGCGCCGAGGTCACTGCCTCCTCGACAAATCGGATCGCCGCCAGTGTCTCCCGCTGCACCGGTGCCGGGTGCGGATCGAACGGATCCGCCTCGGTCTTGACTGGACCACCATCCCGGGCATTGGTCCAGCCTGTGTAGCTCTGCGCCACGAACCGGCGCACGCCACACGCCTTTGCCGCGGCCAGCAGATGCCCGGTCCCCTCGGTGCGCAACCGGTTTGTCTGCGTGAACCAGCGATCGAAGTGCTTGAAATCCGGCGTTCCCGTGAGAGCCGTCATCTCATGGATGATCGCTTCCGGTTGGGCCTTGGCCACAGCCTCGCCAACCGCCGCGCCATCGAGCCCGTCCATCAGCACCGGAGTCGCCCCGAGCGTGAACAGGATTTCCACCTTGTCCGGATCCCGGGTCGTCGCCGTCACCTCATGCCCGCGCGCGACCAATTGCGGCACGAGCCGCCGGCCGATTGCTCCAGTTCCGCCTGCCAGAAAGACGCGCATTTCCGACTCCTTTCGTCTCTCATGCGTCCACTGGTAATCAAGACGAGACAGGGCATCGGAATGTGACAGGCACACCGGTGAATTGGATTCAGATCATGCAAAATGCGCCGTGGGAAGCAGGATGTCGCCGCCATCTGGTTTGCGACGTCCCTGCCCGAACCATGACCTGTGTACCGAACGGCATGGGTCAAAAGCCTGCGCACCTCCGGGGAAGGTACGGATATGCGGGGGGACGACTGGGGAATTCAAGACGAGGGCGCGGCTCCCTACCATGGTCGGCGTGACATCCACACCGCAGATCGGCAGGACAGGGAGACCGGCACTTTGGACACCGTGATCAACGCATCCGATTACGCACATCGTTCCGGCGTGTCTGTCGCCATCCCGGCCCCGACCGAAGATCACCTCGCCTTCTTCCAGGCCCTCTGGTTCTGGATCCCGGCCGGCCTGGGCCTCTGGTCCGCCCTCATCTGGGCCCTGATGCGCCTCGTCTAACTGACGCTCCAGAACTCGAATCGAATTGGTTAGCCGATTGCCGATGGTTGGTGGTACCTGCGATTGCGCCGCTCGTTATCTCCATGCCGGCCACAGGGGGCCGGTGCTACGCGACGATTGGCTTCGCGCCGGATTGCGACGTGCAAATCGTGTTCATGTTGAGTGCGAGTTGCAGCCGGAACCTTGTGTCGGAGTCGTCGAGGTCATAGCCGGTGAGTGTCCGGATCCGTTCCAGGCGGTAGAGCACGGTGTTGCGATGGATGCCCATTCGGCGCGCGGCCTCCTTCGGGCTGCTGTTTGCGTCCAGCCACGCGCGCAATGTCTCGATCAAACCCGAGCGATTCTGCTCGTCGTACGCCACCAGCTGAGCCAGCATCTCGTCGTGGAACGCGGCGAACTCGGGCAGGTGCTCGGCCGCGAACAGGAATTGGTACGCGCCCAGCTCGCTGAAACAGGCCACGTCCGTCCCAATCCCCAGCCGCCGCTGGATGGTCAACGCTTGCCGCGCCTCATGTCCTGAGCGCCGCAATCCCGCCAAACCCGGATGTGGCAATCCGGCGCCGGCTGCCATCTCCGGTACGGCCAAGTGCCGGCGCATTGCCGCGACGACCGCGCCAGGATCGGACATCGGCGGGAGCACGAGCTCGACCATGCCGCCCGTCATCCGCCACAGCGGCCGGCCCACGACGGCCCCGAGCGCGGCGGTGATCGCGGCCCGCAGTGATTCGGCATCCTCATGATCGAGGTCGATCACCATCAGCCGGTGCGGCTGCTCGAGGTCGTGCCCGAGGCGCCGCGCCTGCTGGAGCAATGTCGCCTCGTTGCGCAGCGCGCCATCCAGCACCTCGTCGAGCACATTCAGCTCGATCTCCCGCCGGGCCGCAACCGACGCCAGTTCCCGTGCCAGCACAATCGCGCAGGCCGCCGCGCCACGAGAGGCCAGCAGCGCATCGTCGCCCGACCACCCGGTGGCCGGGCCAATCAACGACAGGCATCCGAGCAGCCCATCCCGCCCGATCACCGGCGCAATCGTCCGGTCCAGCTCCGATCCGAGCGCAAGGTGCATCGTCGGTGGCTCGGCCGGGCTGGCATCGCTCGTGATTGCCAGCCAGTTCCGGACCGCGTCCCCGGTCGCGATCAGCAGCGGCGCGATCTCATCCCGAGCCGGCTGACCGGGTCGCGAATGGAAGGTCAGCACGCGGCCGTCCCGTCCCTCCAGCGCGACCGCCTGCCGCGAGAGCTGGTTGAGTGTGCTGATGATCGTGGCCAACGGCTCGCCGGCAATCGCCAGCTCCATCAGTCTCCGCCCTGCCTCATGACCGCGCCGCTGGCGGTTCCGCCGCCGCTCGGCGATCAGGTGCGTGGCACTGCGCTCGATCTCGCCGAGGTCGGTGGTTTCCGGAAGCTCCAGCAGCGCGACCTTGCGGTTGCTCGCCAAGGTCCGATTGGCTTCGCTGACTGGTCCCGCGACCGCGACCGCTGAGACGTTGAATCCGGCCAGCTGCCGGATCGCGCCGTCGAGTGTCAGACGATCGTCGACGTTGGTCAGCTCTTCGAGCCGCAGCAGCACCAGCTCGCCGCCGCTGAGATGCCCAAACGCCGGCGGGCTCGGACGAGGCCGTGTGGCCCAGGTCACTTCGCGATCGAGCAGGGGATCGACAACCTGCCGCTTCGTATCTGCCGGCAGGAAGTTCTCGATGATGTCGCGCAGGGTGATCATGGCTCGTCACGCATCGACATAACGCTGCAGCTCCCACGGGCTGACGTGGGCGCGATACGACTCCCACTCGTCCCGCTTGACCGCGATCAGCTGATCCGAGATATAGCCGCCGATCGCCTGGGTCACAACCATGTCGTCGGCAAAGGCCGAGATCGCCTCGCCGAGTGTCGACGGCAGCCGACTGACGCCCCGCCGCAGAAATTCTTCGTCGTCGAATGTCACGAAGCTCTCGTCGAATGGGTCGCCGGGGTCGGTTCGCTTCCGGATCCCGTCCATCCCGGCCGCCAGGGCGACCGAGAAGGCGAGGTATGGGTTGGCCATCGCGTCGGGCGACCGCAGCTCGATCTCGGCCCGATCGGTTTCGAGCCAGTTGGGCACCCGGATCAATGAGGCCTGGCTAACCCGGGCCCATGTCCCGTAGCGCGGCGCGCGGTGACCGGCATTCAACCGCTTATAGGAATTGACGGTCGGGTTCGTAATCAGCGTCATGCCGATTGCATGCTCGATCTGCCCGCCGATCAGCCAGTGCGCCTCCTGCGTCAGGTTGTTGCCCTCGGCTCCGAGCGTATCGCGGCCATCGACCGTTCGGTAGAGACTCTGGAAGACATGCATCCCGGATCCGGGAGCGTCCTCCATGGGCTTCGGCATGAAGGTCGCCCGCAACCCATGCCGCCGCGCGACCGATCGGATCACCTGCCGGACCGTAATCAGCTGGTCGGCCATCCGCAGCGCCCCGACATCCGGCAAGTCGAGCTCCTCCTGGCCGGGCCCCGTCTCGTGGTGCGAGCCACCGACGGTGATTCCCATCCCTTGCAGCGACGTCAAGACGGCATCCCGCGTGGAGGCGATCTGGTCGTCCGCTACGCTGAAATAGCCCGCTCCCGACTCCCGATCCGGCAGGGTGCCGTCGCCGGGAAGCAGGTAATACTCCATCTCGACCGCGACCCGGTAGTCGTAGCCCAGCTCGCGCGCCGCAGCCAAATTGCGCTCGAGGACCGAACGGGGATCGCCGGCAAATGGTTGGCCGTCCCGCCGCAGAACGGAGCAGCAGAGCCGCGCTCGTCGCTGCCCATCCGCTTCGAACGGGAAGATGGCCAGCGTCTCGGGATCCGGCATCAGGAAGAGGTCGAGCTCGACCTTGCGATGCCCGCCGGTCAGGGCCGCGCCGTCGAACCGGTAACCCTGCTCCAGCACGACCGCCAGCAGCTCGATCGGGATCGTCAGCGCCTTCGCGCCGCCGACGATGTCGCTGAACTGGAGATCGATCAGCCGCACATCGGCCTCGGCAACGCGGCCCAGGACCGACTCCCGCCGCGCCCGATCCGTCCACGACCGCTCAGATTCACCAATCATTGTGCCTTCCGTCCATGGAGCGATTCCCTGGCGAATCTCAAGCGCCAGGATCCGTGCCATGACTATACCCTGAGCACAAATCAATCCCAAGATGCCCACGATTGCGGTCGCGAGGACATCTGGTCGTATTGAGCGCCTTGAGCACCTCCGGACACGTTCGGCTCCGCACGCGTCACGAGTTTGTGCTGAGGGTACAAGTCATGACTCCCCGGCTGGTGCGCCGCGTCCGTTGGCCATTGCGCGATCACTTCCTAGACTCAGAACTTCTGAGGCAGCGATTCGCCCTGCTGGTCAGTTCGGCGTCGGCGGCAACGTGGCTGGTCGTCTCGGCTGAGCAACCGAACACTCCCTGAGCCGGAATGCGCGCCGATGGCTGGCCCCTGAACCGCGCATCTTAAGTCCCCGCTCAGCCGCACCGGGGGATGGACCATGCCGACCGCCGACCAGCGCATCGCGCCGCTCTACGATGCCGCCTTCGAGCACGACGCTTGCGGTGTCGGGCTTGTCGTGGATATCCACGGGCGTCCCTCCCGCGAGATCGTCACGCGCGCGCTGGCCGGTCTCGTCAACCTGACCCATCGCGGAGGCGTCGGCGCCGACGAACGCACCGGCGATGGCGCTGGCCTCCTGACCCAGATCCCGGTTGCCCTGCTCGCGCCCGATTTGAGTTGGCGGGAGCTCGGCGTGGCCATGACCTTCCTGCCCCGCGACCCGGAACAGGCCGACCAAGCGAAGTCGATGCTGGCCCAGGCGATGACTGATCGTGGACTGTTCGTGCGCGGCTGGCGGGAGGTACCGGTTGATCCTGCGGTCCTGGGTCGCATCGCCGCCGAGACCCAGCCGGCCATCGCCCAGCTCCTGGTCGAACGCCCCGCCGGCCGCACCGAGGACGAGTTCGAGCGTGACCTGATGCTCGCCCGCAAAGCCGCCGAGCGCGCAACCGCCACCGCCAGGATTGACGACTTCTTCGTCGTCTCCTGCTCCTGCCGGACCATCATCTACAAGGGCTTTTGCCTGCCGGAGGACCTCGCCGCCTTCTACCTCGATCTGCAGGATCCGCACTACACGAGCGCAATTGCCCTCTTCCACCAGCGCTACAGCACCAACACGCTCCCGACCTGGGCCATGGCCCAGCCGTTCCGCTACATCGCCCATAATGGCGAGATCAACACCATCCAGGGGAACAGGCTCTGGATGCAGGCCCGCAGGCCGGTCCTCGAGTACCCCGGCATCGCCACCGCCGACGAGCTGGAACCACTGGTCAGCATGACGGGCTCCGACTCGCTCAGCCTCGACAACGTGGTTGAGCTGCTCTACCACGGCGGCCGATCGCTTCCGCACGCGCTGATGATGCTCGTGCCGGAGCCGTGGGAGCGCATGGCCGACATGGAGCCGGCCCGGCGCGCCTTCTACGACTACCACGCCGGCCTCAATGAGCAGTGGGACGGACCCGCCGCGCTTGCCTTCAGCGATGGCGTGATTGCCGGTGCCACGCTTGACCGCAACGGCCTGAGGCCGCTCCGATACGCGATCACGTCCGATGGCCTGCTGATCGCGGGTTCCGAGGCCGGCACGGTCGCCGTCGACCAGTCGACCGTCGTCGAGAAGGGCCGGCTCGGTCCCGGCCAGATGATCGTGGTCGATACCCGCCGCGGCGTCGTCCTCCGCAACCCGGAGATCAAGGCCGAGGTCGCCGGCCGGCAGCCCTACGCCGACTGGCTCAATCGGCAGCGGATCAATGTCGACCGCGACGCCTCGACCCCGGGCGGCACGCCGGTCGAGAACCTGACCGCGGTCCAGGCGTCATTCGGCTACTCGGCTGAGGACGCCCGCCTGATCATTCAGCCAATGGCCGCCGAGGCGAAAGAGCCGACCTGGTCGATGGGCGATGATGCGCCCCTGGCCGTCCTTTCCGAACGACCTCGCCCGCTTTCTGCATATTTCCGACAGCGATTTGCGCAGGTCACCAATCCACCGATCGACTCCTTGCGGGAGCGCTCTGTTCTCTCGCTCGACACCTTCATCGGCGCCCGCGGCAACCTGCTGGTCGAGACCGAGGAGAAGGCGGAGCTGATTCGACTCCGCAGCGTGGTCATTACCGAATCGCAGCTGAAACGTATCAGTAAGCTCAACTCCGATCATCTGCGCGCGGCCACCATCTCTACACTCTTCGCCCTGAGCGAGACCGATCTTCCAACCGCCCTCGATGCGTTGCTGGCGTCGGTCCGGGAGCAGGTGCTGTCAGGCGCGACCGTGCTGGTTCTGTCGGATCGCGGTGTCGACCAGGACCACGCGACCATTCCGATGCTGCTCGCGGTCGGCGCGATCCACAACGACCTGATCAGGGCCGGTCAGCGCATGGCCGTGGATCTGGTTTGCGAGACCGGCGAGGTCTGGGACGTCCATCACCTCGCCTGCCTGATCGGTTACAGCGCCTCGGCCGTCCATCCGTATCTCGCATTGCAGGCGGCCGGCGCCCTGGCCGGGACACGTGGCCACGAGCTGCTCGCGATCGACGACCTCCAGCGCAACTACATCACCGCGCTCGAGAAGGGACTGCTCAAGATCACCTCGCGGATGGGCATCTCGACCGTCATGGGCTACCTCGGAGCCCAGATCTTCGAGACGATCGGCCTCGGTCCGGAGCTGGTCGAGTTCGCCTTCGCCGGCACCCCTGCCCGCCTCGGTGGGATCGGCCTTCCTGAGATCGAGACCGACATCCGCCGGCGCCACGAGGCCGCCTGGGCCGACCCGGCCGCCAAGCTGGCCGATCCCGGTTTCGTCCGCTTCCGCAAGGACGGGGAGCACCACGGCTATAGCCCGACCGTCGCCAAGGCCCTCCAGGCCGCCGCGACCTCCGGCAACCTGATCGACTTCAAGACCTACCACGACATGGTCAAGGAGCATCCGCCGACCACAGTCCGCGACCTGATCGAGGTCAAGCCGTTCGGCGAAGCAGTTCCGCTCGACGAGGTCGAGCCGGCTGAGGAGATCGTCAAGCGCTTCGTGGTCACCGCCATGTCGCTCGGCGCGCTCTCGCCCGAGGCCTTCCAGACCCTCGCCGTCGGCATGAACCGGATCGGCGCCCGCTCCAATTCCGGCGAGGGCGGCGAGGACCCGGACTGGTACGAGCCGACCGGCGCCGATGTCGGGCACAGCAAGGTCAAGCAGGTCGCCTCCGGCCGCTTCGGCGTCACGGCGCGCTACCTCGCGATGGCCGAAGAGCTCGAGATCAAGATGGCCCAGGGCTCCAAGCCCGGCGAGGGTGGTCAGCTACCCGGCCACAAGGTGACCGAATTCATCGCCCGCATGCGCCACGCCGTGCCCGGCCTGCCTCTGATCTCGCCGCCACCGCACCACGACATCTACTCGATCGAGGACCTCGCCCAGCTCATCTACGACCTGCGCCAGGTCAACCCGAAGGCGAAGGTCGGGGTCAAGCTTGTCTCCGTCGCCGGCGTCGGCACGATCGCGGCTGGCGTGGCCAAGGCCCGGGCCGACTACATCCTGATCTCCGGCCACAATGGCGGCACCGGCGCCTCCCCGCTTGCATCGATCAAGTACGCCGGCAGCCCGTGGGAGCTCGGTCTGGCCGAAGCGCAGCAGGTGCTGGTCATGAACGGCCTCCGCTCACGTGTCCGGCTGCGCACCGACGGCGGCATCAAGACGCCGGAGGACGTGGTCATCGCGACGCTCTTCGGGGCCGAGGAGTACGGCTTCGGCACGTCGGTCCTGATCTCGATCGGCTGCGACATGGCCCGGCAGTGCCATCTCAACAGCTGCCCGACTGGCATCGCCACCCAGAAGGAGGAGCTGCGCAAGCGCTTCGCCGGCACGCCCGAGATGGTCATCAACTACATGATGATGCTGGCCGAGGGCGTCCGTGAGGTCATGGCCTCGCTCGGCATCCGCAAGCTCGACGACATCGTCGGCCGCACCGACCTCCTGACCCAGCGCTCGATGGACGGCCGGGCCGGCACGCTCGACCTCAGCACCCTCTTTGCCGAGCCCGCGCCCGAGGATCAGCGCCGCAAGACGATCGACCTCGATCCGCAGCCGGAGACGCTCGACCAGCGCATCCTGGCGGCGGTCGGTGCTGCCATCGAGGTGGGCGAAATGGTGGACATTGCCGATCGCATCGAGACGAAGGACCGCACCGTCGGCGCGACGATCGCCGGCCGGATCGCGCTCACTCACGGCCTTGCCGCGCTCAAACAGGGTACTTTTACAGCCAGATTCACCGGCAGCGCTGGCCAGTCGTTCGGTGCGTTCGCGGTCGGCGGCATGCGGCTGATCCTTGAGGGCGAGGCGAACGACTACGTCGGCAAAGGAATGGCCGGCGGCGAGATCGCGATCCTGCCGCCGCGCACGGCTCCGTTCGCGACGCCGCAGGTGATCGCCGGCAACACGATCCTCTACGGCGCGACCGGCGGCTCGCTGTTCGTGGCCGGGAAGGCTGGCGAGCGGTTCGCGGTCCGCAACAGCGGCGCCACGGCGGTCGTCGAAGGCGTCGGCGATCATGGCTGCGAGTACATGACCGGCGGCACCGTCGTGGTGCTTGGTCCGACCGGCCGCAACTTCGGCGCCGGCATGACCAACGGCCTCGCCTTCGTCGTCGACGAACAGGAGCAATTCTGGGGCCGCGCCAACGAAGACGTCGTCCTCGAGCGCGCCACGCTCGACGACCCCGACCTGGCGGAGATGCGCGACCTGATCGAACAGCACATCGCCCTCACGAACTCAGCGCACGCGAAACGCCTGCTTGCCAACTGGGAGCAAACCATCGCCCAAACCTGGAAGG
>DASQCG010000127.1:0-2889 GCA_035634825.1 Thermomicrobiales bacterium
GACCATCCAGCGGCCGGATGCGACCCGGATTACGATGACCGGCGACGGTATCGCGATCCGCAACGCCCGCCGCACGGCGACCGCCGAGGCGAGGGCGGCCAAGACGGCCACTGCCGAAGCCGCCGCGAATTTGACCGCGACCGCTGAGGCCGACTCCCGCAATGCGACAGCCACGGCCCAGGCGGAACTCGACATGACGGCCACCGCGAATGCCCAAGCGACGCAGCAGGCCCAGGCCGATATGACGGCCACCGCCCTCGCCATCCCGACTGCGACGCCGGAGCCGGTCGGCGCCAGCGGCAAGATCGTAGCGACCCGCGCGCGCGAGATCGTGGTCGAGCAGGGCACGGTCCGGACTCCCTATACGCTCGCGGCCAATGTGACGGTCGTGCGCGGCGGCAAATCGGCCAAGTCCGATGCCCTGCAGAAGGGCGATACCGTCCAGCTCACGCTCGATGGATCGACTCGCGAAGTCATTGCGGTCACCGCGCAGCCCGCGCCCGGCTCCTGGACCAACAACCTCCCGCTCTTCGGCGGCGTCCTGCTGATGGGCTCAGCCCTCTGTGGGATGGTCGTCGTCCGCAGGCGCCGCGACGAACCGTTCATCGTCACGATCGGCCCGGCCTGACCGGGCCGGGCGAATTTCGAAAGGAGAGAGCATGGCTAGCAATGATCAGCATGCGAACCTGGCGGCGCGGGTCGATGGCATCCCGCCGGAAATTCTGCTCCGCACCGATCGCACGTTGCGCTACGAGCGCGGCGGGATGGTCTACGCCAGCGACGGCAAGCTCGGCACGCTGCGCCAGGTCGTGGTCGATCAGCGTGCCGGCGAGGTGACCGCGCTGGTGATCGAGGTCGATCGCACCGGCCAACTCGTGCTCGTTCCGCCCCAGGCCGTGCGGAAGACGGGCGGCAGCGCGGTCTTCCTCGCCGGCACCCGGGAGCAGTTCAACGCCTGGCTGCCGACCGCGCCGACTTTCGAGCCAAAAAAGTCTGGCAAGGCGAATCCCAAGCTGCTCACGCGCGCGCGCTCGAATGGGCGACACGGTCGGAACATGATTCTGACCGCCGGCCGGGATTTCCTCGAGACCGGCGAGCCCGACACGGCAACGACCGGTCAACCGGGTGCGGTGTCGGCGGGCGCCGTTTCGTAGTCGCACCACAAAACCGGCGCCGCTGAGTTTCGTCAGTCGGCGCTGGTTTTGTGGTGCGGAGTTTAGTGGGCGAAGCCGGCCATCGGGCCGAAGTCGCGATCGCTGGTCGGGGTGATCAAGCCCTTGGCCAAGGCAGCGCGTACGGCCGCCGCGCTGTTGGCGACTCCCAGCTTATCGAGGATCCGCGCGCGGTGATTCTCGACCGTCTTCGGCCGCAAGCCCAGGGCAAGGGCGATCTCCTTGCTCGTGGCTCCTTCGGCCAGCAGCTGCAGCACCTCGCACTCCCGCTGGCTGAGCGCCTCGGCCGTCATCACTGTTGGCCCACTGACCGCCTTGGTGATCACCGCGTGGAGCACGCTCTGGTGCAGGACGCGCTCGCCGGCATGTGCCCGCAGTACGCCACCCCGCAGCTCGACCGGGTCGCAATGCTTGACGAGATAGCCGTCGGCGCCCGCTTCGAGCATCCCGAGGACATATTCCGATTCCTTGTAAAGCGAGACGACCAGGACCCGGCTGGCCGGGCTGTTGGTCTTGATCTGCCGGGTGGCTTCAAGTCCGCTGATATCCGGCAGATTGATGTCCATCAGGATGATGTCGGGCCGAAGGTCGCTCGCGAGTCGCACTGCCTCACGCCCGCTGCTTGCTTCGCCAATCACGCGCAGGCGGCCATCCTGCTCCAGCACGTAGCGCATCCCGGTTCGCACAATGGGGTGATCATCGACCAGCAATACCCTCACCTGGCCTCGCCTCGGGTCCGTCATGATGTCACCTCGCTTACCGGGAACTGCGCCCGAACATTGGTACCAAAACCCGGCCGGGACCGCACATCAAGCGATCCGCCGACCAGCTCAGCCCGCTCCCGCATCCCCCGCAGGCCGAGACGTGGCCGTGACGAGGAATCGATCAACTCGGGCTCAAACCCAATACCGTCATCCGCGACCAACAACACGAATATGTCGTCGATCTGGCGAATGCTGACCTTGACCAGCGTGGGCTGCGCATATTTGACCGCATTGCTCAACGCCTCCTGGGCAATGCGGAACGCGGCCAGTTCAACCTGTTCCCCAGGTCGCTGCGACAGTCCGCCGTCCAGGACTCGGATGCAAATTCCCGTCGCGCCTTGCAGTCGAGTAGCCAGCGAGCGGACGGCCGGTGCCAGGCCAAGGTCCGTCAGGATCTGCGGGCGAAGTCCAAAGGCAACCTCGTGCAATCCATCCGCGCATTCCGTCAGTAATTGACGCACTTCATCGAGCTCATGCCGGATGGAATGCGATTCGAAACAGTGCTGGGAAGCGACATCGAGCCGCAGCACCGCGGCCAGAATCCGGTGGCCGGCGTCGTCATGCAAGTCGCGCGCCAGCCGCTGCCGCTCGTCTTCCTGAATTCGAATCTGGAGCTCGCGCATGCGCCGCAGTTCCGCATTCAGGGCCCTGGCTTGTCGCGAGAATTGTCCGAACGACGAGGATGCGAAAAACGTGGCCAGCCGGTTCATCAGATCCAGATCCGCCGGACCGAACGGCTCACCCGACTCGCGCTCGGTCGCATTGATGACGCCGATCCTGCCGTCTGCCAACACGAACGGCACCGACAGGTACGAATCCGTGCCATAGGCCCCGGCTGGCGCGCAGTCCGGTGGAGACTCGGAGCCGGTGCTGACCACGAGCGGTTCCCCACCCGCGGCGACTCGTCCGGCAATGCCCCGCCCCATCGGGATCCGAATCCCCCGGGCGGAGGC
>DASQCG010000128.1:0-2550 GCA_035634825.1 Thermomicrobiales bacterium
GATGCCCAGTTTGTTGCCAAAGAAGTCTGGGATCACGCCGTAGACGTCGATGTACATCCACTTCCACATCTGAGCTGAGACGACGGTCGGAATGGCCCACGGTACCAGCATCGACGTGCGGACGAGGCTCCGGCCCTTGAAATTGGAGTGGATCGTGAGGGCCACGATCATGCCGAGCACCGTCTCGAGGCCGACCGAGGCGACCGTGAACTGGATGGTGTGCTTCAGCGAATCGAAGAACTTCTGATCGTGATACAGATACCGGTAATTATCGAGGCCGACCCATTCGGTCTTCTTGCCGAGACCCAGGCGCGCATTCGTGAACGAAAGCTGAAACGTTTTGATGAGGGGATAAATTGCGACGATTGCGACGACGAGAAGCGCGGGAGAGACGAATAGCCATGCCAACCGTTCCCGCGCCTTGGCCCATTCACTGACCGGCGCCGTTTCTCTCAGGCGACCACCAGCCGGGGCTGTTGCCGACGCGCTGATGCCCAAACGCTCGCTTGCCATAGCCTCACCCTCCCTCGTTGGAGGTACAGGAGCGGGCGGGGGCACCGCGCCCCCGCCCGGTCTGCTAACACCCTATCACTCGCAGGCAAGGAGCCCGAGAGGCCTAGGAGTTCAGCTCGTCCATGATGGTCTTGAGCTCGTCTGCGCAGGCCTTGAGTTCGGAGGCGGCGTCGCCGGATCCGGTCAGGATATTGTGAACATGCGTGAAGTACGAGGTCGAGACATCGTTGTACGAGCTGCTGGAGACAGTCGACGGCCGCGGCACGGCGCCACCCTGGAAGACCGGCTTCAGGTCGGCGTAGTACGGATTGGCCTTGAGCACGTCCGGATCGTCGTAGACCGCCGCGATTGTCGGCAAGAGCGCGCGCTCGATCGCGGATGACCGCTCGACTTCGGTCGTGGTCATGAAGCGGCAGAATAGCGCCGCGGCATCCGGGCTCTTCGAGTACTTGGACGCCATCATCTGCCAACCGCCAAGGGTCGCGGCATTGCGAGCGCCTTCGCCATCGCCCTTCGGGAGCAGCGTCACGGCGAACTTGTCCTTGATGACCGAGTCCGCGCTCTGGCCCGCCGAAAAGGCGTACGGCCAGTTGCGCATGAAGGCGGAGTTGCCGCCCTGCCAGACGTTCCGAGCGTCCTCTTCCTGGTAGGTGGTCACGCCTTCTGGCGAGATCGTGCCGATCCAGGCCTTGGAGCGCTCCATCGCGGCAATCGCCTGCGGATTATTGACCGAGATCGTGCCGTCCGGCTCGATGATGTTGCCGCCGCCGTTGGAAACCTGCCACTCGAGAGCGTCGCAGGTCAGACCCTCGTAGGCATTGCCCTGCCAAACGAAGCCCCAGAACTCGCCCGCGCCGCCGCCGCGCTCGCCATCCATGATGGTCTTCGCGGATGTCTCGAGATCAGCCCACGTCGCCGGTGGCGCTGACATGCTGTACTTCTCGAGCAGGTCCTTGCGGTAGTAGAGGAGGCCGGCGTCGGTGTAGAACGGAATACCGACCAACTTGCCATCGACCGTGTTGTTGTCGACGATCGCCTTGAAGTACTCAACGTTGTTGGCCTTCATCGCATCGGTCAGGTCGAGGGCGTGGATCGCCAGGATACCCGGGTGGATGACGTCGATCATCATCGCGTCGATGTCACTGGCCTGGGCGTTGAGGATCTGGAGGTAATTCGAGAGGCGGTCGGTGGTTGACTGCGCACCGGCAATGTAGTTGACCTCGACACCGGTGGTCTCGGTGAACAGCTTGACACAGGCCTGCTCAAAAGGCGTGCCTGGGCCGTCGGAACCCATCACCACCGTGATTTTCTGGCCAGCAAGGCTCTGGTCGAATCCGGCCGGAGTCTTGAGTGAGTAGCCAGGCGCAGCAGCAGCTGGGCTGGCATCCTGCGCGAAGGCCTTGTCAGTCACCATGCGGCCGAGGAAGACGGCGCTGATGCCAAGAGCGGTTCCGCGGGTCAGGAACTCGCGGCGGTTGATATCACCGCGGCGGAATTCCTTGAAGAGGTCGCCGATCTGACGATTACTGTCGGTCACTGCTCAACTCCATTCACTGAGTCGTGCGCGGCGCACATCGCCGCTCGTTTGGCACCCGCTCGCCCTCCCGGTGCCTGGAAGAGCGCTGGCGAGACAGTTGCCGGAGTTCTTGTAGTACCACGCACATTCGAGCGAGGTCAAGCAAAAGCGCGACAACTGCCTACATTTGCAATTGGTACGGTTTGCAAAGGTTATGCCCGGCCAGATTTTGCCGGTGCTATCCGCGGATTCGACGAACCTCGGCCATCAACTCCGTGACCCGCGATTCGTCGACCCTGTTCCAGGTAATGCCGTCGACCTTGAGGCTGGATCCGACGATTGCGCCGTCGGCGTGGGTCAACAAGGTCTCGGCATTGCTGGCCTTGAATCCGGTGTTGACCAGAATCGGTACGCCTGTGCCTTTCAGGGCGCCGGCGACCTGCTCGAGGTCGGATGCATTGGCGGCCTGGCTGGTGATTGCGCCGGAAATGCAGATCGCGTCGGGATTCGAGGAGAATGCG